>CAXRFJ010000629.1:0-7590 GCA_964229475.1 Rubrivirga sp. | reverse complement strand
CTCTACGAGCAGCTCATCAGTCAGGTGATCGCCGTGGAGTCCCAGCCGAAGCTGAAGCTGCGGGCCGAGCAGACCGAGCACTCGGTCTACAAGGGCGTCCTCAGCGACTTCTCGAGCAAGGTCTCGGCCCTCGACGCCGTGCTCGACCGGCTCGCCGACCCGCTCCAGGCCCCGTTCGCGGGCCGCCGCGCGACGCCCGGCTCGGGCGCCGGGTTCACGGCCACCGCCAGCGACGACGCGGCCGTCGGCCAGCACGAGGTCCGCGTGACGCAGCTGGCCCGGGCCGACGCCCGGCTCTCGAAGCGGGTCGACGCCACGGGCACCGCGCTCGCCGCCCAGTTCGGCGGGACGACGGCCACGTTCACCGTCCACGTGGCCCAGCCCGAGGGCGACCCCGTGGCCCTCGAGGTGGCCTACGCCGTGGCCGCCGACGCGACCGACGACGAGGTCCTGGCCGGGATCGCCAGCGCCGTCAACGCGGCCGTGGCCGAGGCCGAGGGCGACGGCCGGCTCGCCGAGGGGACCGGCCTCGGCGCGTCCGTCGTCCACGAGACGGCCGGGACGTCGCGGCTCTCGCTCCGCGGCCGGGCCACCGGCTACGCCAACCGCCTCACCTTCTCCGACCCCGACGGGCTCCTCGCCGCGCTCGAGGCCGACCGGACCACCGCGGTCTCGGGCACCGGCGGCGGCGCCGTCCACGCCGTCGGGACCGGCCCCGAGGACTCGGGGCTGAGCGCGGCGTTCGTGCTCGCCGGCCTCACGATGTACCGCGACCGCACCACCGTCGACGACGCGCTCGACGGGGTCACGCTCACGCTCACGGCGCCGACCGACGCGGCGGCCTCGCTCGACGTCGGGACCGACGTGGCCGGCATCCGCAAGGAGGTCGAGGCCTTCGTCAAGGCCTACAACGGCCTCGCCACGTTCCTGAACACGAAGACGAAGGTCGACGCCGACGCCGGGACGCGCGGCGCGTTCGCCGGCGACGCTGCCGTCCGCGGCCTCCGGACGGGGCTCCGCTCGGACCTCGGCCGGCCGGCCGGCGACGGCGCGCTCCGCGGGCTCGCCGACCTCGGCATCACCACGGCCCGCGACGGGACGCGCACCATCGACACGGCGGCGCTGGAGGCGGCCATCGCCGCCTCGCCCGACGGCGTCGGCCGCCTGTTCACCGGCGACGACGGCCTCGTGGCGCGGCTGGCGGGCCGGATCGGCGGCCTCCTCGGGGCCTCCGGCACCATCGCGCAGCGGAAGGAGACGGCCGACGCCCGGATCAAGCGGCTCGACACCCAGATCGAGCGGTGGGAGGCCCGGCTCTCGTTCCGCGAGGAGTCGCTGCGCGCCCAGTTCGCCCAGCTCGACCAGATCTCGACGGTCGCCCAGTCCCAGCAGGCGTCGCTGATGTCGCTGTTCTACTTCTAGCCGTGACGCCCGCCCCCCCCGACCTCCACGAGACGGCCCTCGAGGCCGGCGACCTCGGCGCCGCGGCGGCCGCCCTCGACGAGCGGGCCCGCGTCATCGACGCGCTGGCGGCGGCGCCCCGGACGCGCCCGCCGACCGCCGCCGCCGTCCGCTTCCGCGACCAGGACCGCCGGCTCCGGGCGGCCCTCGCCGCCCTCCGCGCCTCGCTCGACGACGCCCGCGCCAGCACCGAACGCGTCGCCGCCGCCCAGGGCCGCTACGCCGCCGCCGCGGTGCGCCCGGTCCTCGACACGGCCCCGCGCTGATTTTTTTTCGGGGGAGGGGTTAAGGTCGCTCGCGCCCCTTCGATGAGTCCGCTACAGGCCCCGCTGCCGATCCCGCCATGACCATCCGTTCCGCCTCCGACTCCCCCGCCGCCGCGGCCGCCGCCGTCGGCGCCATCCGCTCCGACGCCACGTCGGCCGAGGGCTCCCGCCCCGACGCGGCACCCGCCGGCGCCGCGCCCGCCGACGGCGACCGGGTCGAGATCTCCGACGCCGCGCGCGCCCGCGCCGCCGGCGCCCCCGACGCCGGCAGCCTCGAGATCGAGGTGGCCCGCCTCGCCCTCACACGCGGGGCGGAGATGGACGCCAGCCGGCTCCACGAGCTCCGCGAGCGCGTCCGCACCGGGTACTACGACAGCCCCCCCGCCATCGACCGGATCGCCGAGGCCGCGGCCCGCGACCTCGCGGAGTAGGCGCCTCCCCTCAGACCGGGGGCTCGCGCGAGGGCGAGCCGCGGGGCACGCCGCTAGTCGACGTGCCCCGCTTCCCGGTAGCGCTTCAGCTTGTTCCGGATCGTCCGGTCGCTGATCCCGAGCCGCTCGGCGGCCTGGACCTGGTTGCCGTCGGTCTCCTCGAGCGCCTGGAGGATCATGGCCCGCTCCATCTCGTCGAGCGTCGTCACGGCGTGGGCCCGGGGGGCCAAGCGGTGCTCCCCCTCCGACGGCGCGGCGTCGAGCAGGTCCGCGTGCTCCACGTCCCCGACCTCGATCGTGTCGCGCTCGGCCGAGAGCACGACGCCCCGGTGGACGAGGTTCTCGAGCTGGCGGACGTTGCCGGGCCAGTCGGCCGCGAGGAACCGGGCCATCAGGTCGGGCGCGATGGTCTTCGGCCCGAGGCCGTACAGCGCCCGGTACTTCTCGACGAACCGCTCGGCGAGGAGCCGGACGTCGTCGCCGCGCTCGCGGAGCGGCGGGAGGCTCACGGGAAACACCGCGAGGCGGTGGTAGAGGTCGTCCCGGAACGCGCCCTCGGCGATGGCCCCCGAAACGTCGCGGTTCGTCGTCGCCACGATCCGGACGTCGACGGCCTTCGGCCGCTTCGCCCCGACCGGCTGGACCTCGCCCTCCTGGAGCACGCGGAGCAGCTTGGCCTGGACGGCCGGCTCGACCTCGGTGACCTCGTCGAGCAGGAGCGTCCCGCCGTCGGCCTCCTCGAACACGCCCGTGTGGTCGGCCGTGGCCCCCGTGAACGCGCCCTTCTTGTGCCCGAACAGCGCGCTCTCGACGAGCTCGCGCGGGAGGTTCGCGCAGTTGATCGCGACGAACGGGCCGGGCCGCCCGCTCCGCTGGTGGATGTAGCGGGCCATGACCTCTTTGCCCGTCCCGCTCTCGCCGTGGACGAACACGGGTGCCTGGCTCGCCGCCACGAGGTCGACCAGGTTGCGCAGCCGGACCATCGTGGGGTGCTCGCCGACGAACCGGCCGGCGTCCGGCCGCGTCGCCGGGACGGGGCGCTCGGGGCGCCCCCCCCGCGCCGCCCGGCGGACCGCCCGGTCCTGGATCTGGCTCAGCACGCGCTCGGCGAGGGCGTCGACGGCGAACGGCTTCGGGAGGTAGTCGACGGCGCCGCCGGCCATGGCCCGCACCGCGTGCTGGACGCTCGCGTGGCCCGTGATCATGATGGCCGGGAGGTCCGGGTAGTGCTCGCGCACGTGGGCCAGCAGCTCGAGCCCGTCCATGCCGGGCATCTGGAAGTCGGTGAGGACGAGGTCGAACGGCTCGTCGCGCAGGACCTCGACGGCCGTGATCGCGTCGCCGGCCGTCGTCACGTCGACGCCGCGGCGGTCCAAGAGGCGAGATACGACGTCCCGCAGCGGCAGCTCGTCGTCGACGAAGAGCACGCGGGGACGGGCCGTACCGGGGGGGGAAGGCATTCCGGGGGGCGATCTGTAGACCTCAAGCTTACATCCACATATAGCCCCCGAGAAGAGGAGCCCTCCTGCGCCGGTCGATGCTGCCGCCCCCGGAAGGCTTTTCCCGGTGTAGGACGACCCCCGACAAGGACCTAACCCGTTCCCTGACGCGACTAACGGCCCCACGACGAGCAATCCGGGCCTTTGGCACGGTTTCGGCGAAAACCCCCGGGTGTTCCCCCCGGGTGCCCCCGCGCCCCCCGGACTCCCAGCCCCGCCGCCCCGTGTCGCCGTCCCCCCTCCGCCTGCTCCAGAACGCGATGCAGGCGTACACGTATCGCCTCGAGGGGCTCGCCTCGAACGTGGCCAACCTCGACACGCCGGGCTACAACCGCCTGGCGGTCCGCTTCGAGGAGACGCTGCAGGACGCCCGCCGCAGCGCCGACACCGACGTCGACGCCGTCGCGGCGGAGATGGTCGAGGAGGGCCGGCCCCCGCTCCTCGAGGACGAGCTCATGGAGATCGCCGACACCCAGATGCGCGTGCAGCTGGCGTCGCGGGCGCTCCACGAGCACTTCGCCCGGATCCGGACGGGCATCACCGGGCGGGCGGGCTAGCGATGCTGTCTCCGCTCCGCTCGTTCAGCCCGTTCCGGACGGCCGCCCGGGGCCTCGAGGCCCAGCGCGTCGCGCTCGGCGTGGCCACCGAGAACATCGCCAACGCGACCACCACGCGGACCGCCGACGGCACGCCCTACCAGCCGAAGCGGGCCGTCCACGAGGCGCCCGCCGCGCTCCGCGCCTTCGAGTCCTCCCTCCGCGCGGCCCGGCTCCCGCTCCAGACCTCGACCGGCCGCCACATCGGGGGCGTCCGCCACCAGCTCGCCGCCAGCGGCCCCGACCTCGGGCCCACGACGGAGGTCGTCGGCGAGGCCCGCGAGCGGCTCGAGTACGACCCCACGCACCCCGACGCCGACGCCGACGGGTACGTCCACTACCCCGACGTCAACGTCGTCGACGAGATGGCGCGCATGATCTCCGCCAACCGGATCTACGAGGCCAACCTGACCTCCGTGAAGGCGGCCAAGGAGATGATCAAGCGCTCGCTCGAGATCTGACGCTCGCGCCCCGACGCCCGAGCACCACCACGCAGGCTCACGCCCCCCCATGACCGGTCTCACGCTCCGCACCGCCCTCCCCGCTGCCCCCACCGTCCCCACCGCCCGCGCGACCCGCCCGTCGCTGACGGCCCCGGCCGCCCCGCTCACGGCCGCCGAGGAGGCCCGGATCGCGGACTCGTTCCCCGCGCGGCCGTCCGTCGCGCAGAAGCTCTACGGGCCGGGCCGCCAGGTCCAGCAGGCCCCGCAGCTCGGGACCCGCCTCGACCTCTCGGCCTGATGACCGTCGCCGCGATCGCCGCCCGCGCCCAGGGCCCCGGCGCCCCCGTCCGGGTCCAGAGCCGGCCGTCCGAGGGCGTCCCGCGCCCCACGGAGGGGCCCGCCTTCCGCGACACGCTCGCCGAGGCGGTCGACCGCGTCGACGGCGCCCAGAAGGCGGCCGACGCCCAGGTCGAGGCCTTCGTGGCCGGCGAGTCCGAGAACGTCCACGACGTGATGATCGCGCTGAACCAGGCCGAGCTCCACTTCCAGCTCCTCACGGAGGTCCGCAACAAGCTCCTCGACGGCTACCAGGAGCTCATGCGGATGCAGGTCTGATAGCGCGCCCGCCCCACCCCGCCCCCGATGTCCGCCCTCATCCAGGCCCGAGAGGCCGTCCAGCAGCTGCCGCCGCGCCGGCGCCTCCTCCTCGGGGGCGTGGTCGTGGGCGTCGCGGCCGCGCTGCTCCTCGTGGCCCGCTGGGCCAGCCAGCCCGACTACGCCCTCCTCTTCGGCGGCCTCCCGGCCCAGGAGGCGGGCCAGGTCGTGGAGCAGCTCGAGAGCCAGGGCGTCGCCTACGACCTCCGCGACGGCGGCGCCTCCATCTACGTCCCGCGCGAGGACGTCTACGGCCTCCGGCTCCGGCTGGCGACCGAGGGCGTCGTGAGCGAGGGCCCCGCCGGCTACGAGCTGTTCGACGGCGGGACGCTGGGCATGACCGACTTCATGCAGCGGCTGAACGTGAAGCGGGCCCTCGAGGGCGAGCTCGCCCGCACGATCGCGTCGGTCCGCCAGGTCGAGCGCGCGCGCGTCCACCTCGTGCTCCCCGAGCGGAGCCCGTTCCAGGACCAGCAGGTCCCGGCGAGCGCCTCCGTCGTACTCGGCGTGCGTGGGTCGCTCGGGCCCGACCAGGTGGCCGGCGTGACGGCCCTCGTGGCCGGCGCCGTCGAGGGCCTCTCGACGAACGAGGTGACGGTGCTCGACGAGGCCGGGCGGATGCTCGCCGGCCCGGACGCGGCCGGCGCCGAGGGCGGCCTCTCGACGGCCCAGCTCCGCATGCGCGAGGAGGTCGAGAGCCACCTCGCCGGGGCCGGCCAGTCGATGCTCGACCAGCTGCTGGGGCCGGGCCGGGCCGTCGTCCGCGTCGCGGCCGACCTCGACCTCGCCCGCACGACGTCGGAGACGAACGCCGTCGACCCCGAGAGCCAGACGGTCCTCTCGGAGGAGCTCCAGGAGGAGGCCGCCGAGGGCGGCGGGGCCACGTCGACCGTCCGCAACTACGACGTCACGCGGACGACGACGCGGCAGGAGCAGGAGGCCGGCTCGATCCGCACGCTCACCGTCTCGGTCCTCCTCGACGAGGCCGCGCCGCCGGCCGACCCGGCCGCGGCCGACCCCGCCACGCCGACGCCCTTCACCGACGACCAGCTCCGCCAGATCGAGTCGCTCGTCAAGAACGCCGTCGGGTTCGACGAGGAGCGCGGCGACCGCTTCGCGGTCCAGCAGCTCCGCTTCTCGACGCCCGCCGAGGCCGGCGGCCTCCTCGCCTCGGCCGACGCGACGGTGTGGGCGGGGCTCGGCCTGCGGTACGGCGTCGTCCTGCTCATCCTCGTCCTGGCCTACCGGCTCCTGAAGCGGATGGCCGACGCGCTCGCCGCGCCGC
Organism: Rubrivirga sp.; assembly: GCA_964229475.1. Lineage (GTDB taxonomy): Bacteria > Bacteroidota > Rhodothermia > Rhodothermales > Rubricoccaceae > Rubrivirga. Next base: position 955 of record CAXRFJ010000629.1, on the reverse strand, counting down.
CCACCCGCGACGACCTGGCCCTCGACGCGGCCGAGGCCGACCGCCTGCTCGGCGACGGGATGGCCGTCGGCGAGGACGGCGAGCTGCTGGGGCTGCCCCAGGGGGCGCCGGTCCGCGCCACGAGCGAGTCGGTCGAGACCGACCCGTACGCCGCCAAGCTCTCGCCCGAGGCCCAGGCCCTCGCCGACACCTCGTCGCTGGCCGACGACCTCCGGGCCACGATCGACACCGACCCCGAGGCCGCGGCCGCCGTCGTCCGGGCGTGGCTCCGCGAGGACGCCCCCACCGCCTAGCCCCATGATCGCCCCCTCCGCCAGCGCCCTCACCGGCACCCAGCGCGCCGCCGTGCTCGTCGTCGCCCTCGGCGTCGAGACGGCGAGCAAGCTGCTCCCGACCCTCGACGACGCCGAGGCCGAGCGGCTCTCGGTCGAGGTCGCCCGCCTCGACCGCGTCCCGGCCCCGCTCGTCTCAGAGGTCCTGGCGGCCTACCGGACGGCCTCGGCCGCGCCGCCGCCGCTGGACGCCGCCGGCGGGCTCGCCGCCGCCCGGACGCTCCTCCAGAGCGGGCTCGACGAGGCCCGCGCCGGGGCCATCCTGCCCCGCGTCGAGGCGGCCACGGCGGGGACCGGGTTCGACCTCGTCCAGTCCGTCCCGCCCGCCGAGCTGGCCGCCTTCCTCACCCTCGAGCACCCGCAGACGGCGGCCGTCGTGCTGTCGCAGCTGCCCGCCCGGCCGGCCGCCGACGCGCTCGCCCAGCTCCCCGCCGAGACCCGCGCCGCCGTGATCCGCCGGCTCGCGACGCTCACGCCGCCCCCCCCCCAGCGGCTCGCCGCGCTCGACGCCGCGCTCCGCGAGCCGTTCGGCCCCGCCGGCCGGGCCACCGGCCCCGACGGCGTCACGCGCGCCGCCGACAGCCTCATGCAGACGGGCCGCTCGACCGGCCAGGCCGTCCTCG
>CAXRFJ010000628.1:0-7267 GCA_964229475.1 Rubrivirga sp. | reverse complement strand
CACGGGGCCCCAAAACGGCCCGCTGGGTATCGTCCCCCCCCTTGTGCCGACGTGCTTTCGACCCATCGGCGGCACGATTGGTAACCCCGGCGTGCCCCTCCCCCACCCCCTTCCGTCTCAGTCGGGGACCGCCCCCGGGGCCCGCCGTCCCGATCTGAGAGCGCGCCCGTTCCGGCCCCGGCCGCGGGTCGTCTCGGTTCCAGAGCGGGGCCGCATTCCGGGATCCCGGGAGTCCGGCCCGCGGCCCCGGCCGGGGCGCCCCGCCCGCCCCGGCGGGACCGCGGCGGGGGCGGCCGGGCGCATGCCGGCCGCCCCCGCGGGGTCAAGCGCTGGAGCCTTCAGGGCCGGTCAGTTCCGGCACGCGAGGACGATGTCGTTGTGCTTGCGGAGGTGCGTGTTCGTCGCGGGGTCCGGGAGGCACAGGAGCTGCTCGTTCGCCTCATTGCCCGGGGGCCGGTGGAGGACCGGGTTCTTCCAGCTCTGGCGGCACTGGCAGGCGAAGTCGTTGACCGGGTCGCTCGGCTCGTCGTCCTCCGGCTCCGGGTCCGGCGTCGGGTCCGGCGTGGGCTCGGTCTCCGGCTCCGGGTCGGGCTCCGGCTCGGGGTCCGGGTCGGGCTCCGGCTCGGTCGGCGTGTCCGGGAGGTCGTCGATGGTCTCGCCGCAGTCCTCCTGGGTGTTCTGGTACTGGTTGACCTTGCCCTGGTAGTTGGCGTCGTAGGGGCTGATGATGCCGACCTCGATGACCTGGTCGGAAAAGTCGGGGCGGCTGCCGTAGTCCCGGAGGACGCGGTACCCGTCGGCGTCGATCTCGGGCCAGCCGAGGCCGTCGTAGCCGAACATCTTGAGCGCCTGGAGGCTCCGCTCGGGCACCGTCGAGCCGGGCCGGTCCCACGACGTGTTGTGGATGTCCTCCCAGCCGATCCGCCAGACGTTCCGGTTGTTCGGGTTCTGCTCGACGAAGGCCCAGATGTCCTCGTGGGCCTGGTCGAGGTTGCCGGACTCGACGATGAGCGCGCGGTGGATGTAGTCGAACCCGGTCAGGCCGTACTCGAACTCGCGGGCGTACTCCCGGAGCTCGCACTCGCCCATCGAGGAGGACGGGCGCATCGAGCAGTTCTGGTCGACGGCGATGTAGAAGTTGAGCTGGGTCCCGGGCTCGGCCCAGACCATCCGGGCCGGGCGGTGATTCCGGCGGTCCCGGTTGTCGGGGGCGAAGAGCATGATGGGCTCGGGGACCTCGCCGTCCTCCATGTCGAGCGTGTACATCTCGAGGAACACGGCCGAGCAGTAGCCCGCCATCGACTCGAGGAACCGGACGTCGACGATCCCGCCGCGCTCGGCCGTCATCACGAACACGCGGTACTCGTCGTGCATCGTGTACTCGGCGTCGCCGAACGTCCCGGTCGCGACGACGCGGACGCTGTGGCCGGACGTCGGGTCGGCGCGGACGGTGTAGGTCCCGCCGGCGAAGCGGCCCGTCGTGTACGTCCCGCTCCGGCCCTCGTTGGCCGTGCCGTTGAGCGCCAGCGCGCCGTCGAGGACGTCGTCGCCGTACGCCCGGAGCTCGCCCATGCCGACGTTGAACGCCGACGCGGCGATCTCACGCGCGATGACCTCTTCCTGGTACGCCCGCTGGTCCTTGGACGTCCGTTCTTCGGTGATGGTGGTGTTGTACAGCTGCTTGGTCAGCACGAGGCCGGACCCGAGCACCAGTACGAGGAGAGCCTTGCCCATGGCGGCGGTGGTCTATGAGGGGAAGGGGAGCGGCGCTCAGTTCTCGAGCGACGGCGGCGGCGTCCAGTACGGGCGCACCTTGAGGGTCTTGACCCAGTACAGCTCGCGGAGGTAGTTGTCCGGCTTCAGGACGTACTCGGGGACGACCCCGAACCGGACCCGGATGTACTCGGCCTTGTAGACGTCGATGTCGCCCGTGCAATCGACGACGAGGCCGTCGTCGTCGGTGATCTCGGTCCCCGCCGGGCAGGGGGTCTGGCCGTCGCGGCTCAGGAGGTCGACGTCGAAGAACGACAGCGTCCCGATGCTCCACGTGTTCTGGATCCAGTCGTCGTCGTCGAGGCTCGCCAGCTGGGGCGGGACGTCGTGGTCCGGGAAGTCCACCACGATGGAGTCCCGGAGGACCCGGTACATCTGGTACGTCGTGTCGCGGAACGTGGCGAGGTCGGTCTCGACGAGCCGGTACCGCTTGAAAATGCGGGACTGGTCCCCGTCGGCGGCCGTCGTGTCGCTGTAGAACACCCACTCGGTCGTGTTGCCGGTGGCGGGGTCGATCGTCGGCGACTCGAACCGGTACATGTTGGTCCCGAAGTTGGCGCCGATGTCCATGATGTCGCGCTCGACCCACTGCCCGAACACGAGCGTCTTGGCCTTGACCGAGTGCGAGGCGACCTGCTCGACGCTCGCGTGCTGCGACCGGATCTGCGTGACCTGGAGGCCCAGCAGGAGCACGCACGCGACGATGATCGCGACGAGGTTGTCGAGGATGAACTGCATGGGGGTGGGGTCTAGAGGGGCCCGCGCCTAGCCGTCCTGGCCGGGCGTCTGGTCGTGCGGCCCGCCGCCCCCGCCGCCGCCCCCGGACCCGTACGTCGGGTCGTAGTAGTCCGAGTTCTCGTAGTCCATCTCGGCCTTGATCGGGTCGTAGGACACGACGCGGGTCGCGCGGTAGACGCCCTCGTCGTCGCCCGCGAACGGCGAGCGGATGTCGATGAGGATCCGCTTGTGCCGCGTCGGGTCGGGGGCCTCGACCATGCTGTCGGGGTTGTCGACGTAGTAGACCTGCATCCGGACCTCGAACGGGAGCTTCCGCTCGTGCGAGAGCTCGACCGTGACGTCCCGCCAGCCGTCGTCGTCGACGTCGTTCGGGTCCCAGGCGACGTCGTCGACGTCGTCGCAGTCCGGCGTGAGGACCGGCTTGAGGAGGTTGCACCCGTCCAGCCCCCGGTCCGTGGCGCCGAACGTGGAGCCGGCCGTGAACTCGTCGGGGTCCTCCGGGACCTCCCCGTTCTCGTCGGCGATGGCCGACGGCGTCGACTCCTCGTCGAACGACCGGCCGTCGACGAACGCGAGCACCTCCGAGGCGAGGCCCGCCGCGGCGAGCTCGACCTCGTCGGTCACCAGGTTCTGGTGGGACCGGAGCGTGAGGCGCTGCTGGTTGAACGTCAGGAACGACGCCAGGACGAGAGCCAGAAGCGCGAGGAGAGTCTGGGGCATGAGCCTGCCGAGGGAGCCGGCGCGAAGGTGCTCCGAGGTGTCGGCAGGTGCGTAACCCTTTTGAACCTAACGGGGCAATTTGACGCACCCCCGTTCCATCTGGCGCCCTCTCCACGCCCCCTTCGCCGCCCGGACGGGGGGCGGAGCGGGGCGCGGCGCGCGCGTGGCCCCCCGCCTCGCGGGCGGGGCCGGGCTGGCAGGCGGACGCGGCGGCGGGCTAGTGCTCGCCCGCCGTGACCCGCATCATCTCGTCCAGCGAGACCTCGCCCCGGAGCACGAGCACGCGGGCCGACGCCTGGAGCGTGAGCATCCCCTCGCTCTCCGCGCTCGTCCGGATCTCGTCCTCGTTGATCTCGCCGCCGGCCGACACGATGGCGGCCTGGATGGCCGGCGAGAAGTAGAGGGCCTCGGCGCAGGCGCGGCGGCCCTTGTACCCCTTCCCCTTGCACGTCGCGCAGTGTCCGCCCGTCGAGGCCTCGTAGATCGGGGCCGTGGCGATCTCCTCGGCCGTGAACCCGAGCTCCTTCATCATCAGCTCGTCGCGCTGCTGCATCGGCTTCTTGCAGTCCGGGCAGAGCGTCCGGATGAGCCGCTGGGCCACGACGAGGTTGATGGCGTAGGCGATGAGGAAGGGCTCGAGCCCCATCTTGTAGAGACGGGACACGGCGCTCGGCGCGTCGTTGGTGTGGAGCGTCGAGAACGTGAGGTGGCCCGTGTTGGCCAGCTTGATCGCGAGCTCGGCCGTGTCCTTGTCGCGCATCTCACCGACCATGACCACGTCGGGGTCGTGCCGGAGGATGGCCCGGAGCGCCTGCTCCAGCGACAGCTTGTGCGACAGCTTGATCTGGCGGACGCCCGGGATGATGTACTCGACCGGGTCCTCGACCGTGAGCACGTTGACCTCCGGCGTGACGACGTTCGAGAGCGCGGCGACGAGCGTCGTCGACTTGCCCGAGCCCGTCGGACCGGTGAGGATGACCATCCCGTGCGGCTGGCGGATCGCCTTGCCGAACTGGGCCAGGGCGCCCTCCAGGAGCCCCAGCTTCGAGAGGTCCGTGATGACCTTCCGGTCGTCGAGGATCCGGATGACGATGGACTCGGCGCGGACCTCCGGGTTGGCGTTGGCGATCGGGAGGATCGAGACGCGGTAGCGGATGAGCGTCCCGTCGATCTTGCGCTGGATGAACCCGTCCTGGGCCATGTCGCGCTCGAACCGGTCGACGTTGAGCGACGCGTCCTTGAACACGGCCAGCAGCGCCTCGGGGTGCCCGCGCGTCTCGGTGTGCCAGTGGGCGAGGCGGCCGTCGACGCGGAAGTGGACCTCCGTCTGCCGCTTGGCGTTAGGCCAGATGTGGATGTCGGACGCGCCCATCCGGACGCCCTCGACCAGGATGGCCTCGGTGAGGTTGAGCAGGGCCGACTGCGAGATCTCGGCCTCGAGGGCCTCCTCGTCGACGAGCCCCTTCTCCCCGCTCTCGAACGAGACGCCGAAGTCGACGTCGGGCGCCTCGCTCTCGGACAGCCGCTCGAGGTACTCGTTCTTGCGCGGGAACGCCTCGACGAGCACGCGCTCGACGACGTCGCCGGGCGCGTAGCACAGCTCGAACCGCTCGAGCTCGAGGCTGTTGATGACCTTCTGCAGCTCGGGCCGCATCGGGTCTTCCGTGATGAAGACGAGCTTGAGGATCCCCGACGGCTGGTCCTGCGCGTAGGCGTACGGGACGGCCTTCAGCTCGATGAGCTTGTCGCCCAGCCCGTCGTCGAACGACTCGATGACGGTCTTGGCGAACTCGGCCTCGGGCTCGCGGTCCTTGACCGGGGCCAGCCGGAAGGCGTACGTCGCCGCGGCCTGCTCGAAGACGTGGTTCCGGTCGACGTCCTTGACGGCGATGAGGCTCCGCCACAGCGGCGTCCGCCCGCCGGCCTGCTTCCGCTCGGCCTCGGCGGCCGTGACCTGCTCGGGCGTGACGAGCCCGCGCCGGAGCAGCGCCTGCACGACGCGGTCCTGGACGTGGGAGTAGGCCTGGTCCTGCGCGACCGGGGCGGCCGGCCCGCCGACCGTCCGGGCGACGGCCGCGGGGGGGGCGCCCCCGGCGGGCGCGCCCGGGGCGGGCGGCGCCATCCGGGCCGCGTCCGGGCGGGACCCGGGGACGACGGCCGAGGGGCGCGGGGGGGGCGAGAGCGGGGGCATGGGGGGGGGGGGGTCCGGAGGGCCGAGGGGCGGCCCGGGCGGGCTACATGCCCATGAGCTCGTTCGAGGACGGGCGGATGAGGGCGGTCTCGGCCGAGAGGACCGTCAGGAACCCGACCATGAGCCCGATAAACAGGCCCACGAACGTCTGGATCGTCTCGACGGCGGTCTTCAGCTTGAGCGACGTCTCGCGCTCGTAGTAGTCGGCCATCTGCTGGGCGCTCTTCCGCACGGCGCCGGTCTCGGCGCCCGTCTTGAAGCGCGAGAGCGTCATCGGGGTGAACACGCCGGAGGCCTCCATCGACTCGACGAGGCCGGCGCCCTTGCCCATCATGGCCGGGATGGTGATGGTCTTGATCTGGTGCTCCATGTACGGGTTGCCGGCCGCCTCGGCGGCCACGCGGATGACCTCGAGGTTCTCGCCCGAGCCCGAGTACAGGATGGCGAAGACCCGGCAGAACACCTCGATGTTCAGCTTGTGGAGGAGCCCCCCGATCACGGGGATCTTGATCATGTACTTCGCGATGAGGTACTGCCCCTTCGGCGTCCGCGCCCACGCGATGAAGCCGACCAGCGAGACCAGCGTGATCACGCCCATCAGGCCCATCCACTTGTCGAGGAACGCGCTCATCGCCAGCGAGAACGTCGTCAGCGGCGGGAGCTCGATCCCCTCGAACGAGGCGAACAGGCCGGCCGTCTCCGGCACGATGTACCAGACGTACCAGATGAACACGCCGATCGTGGCGAGGATCGTCACCGACGGCATGATGAGCGCGCTCTTGACGCTCTTCTTGAACTCGTCGCGGCGCTCGAGGAAGCGGGCCGTGGCCTCGTAGATCTCGGCCATGTTGCCCGACTGGCTCGCCACGCCGAGCATGTAGGCCGTGAACTTGCCGAGGGCGTCCTGGTGCTTCATGAAGGCCTGCTTGGCCTCCATTCCCCCCTTCAGGTCCGACGAGATGTCGCGGAGGACCTGCTTGAGCGACTTCGACGAGATGTCGGTCATGAGGAGGTTCATGACCTCCGTGAACGCCATCTTCTCCATGAGCAGGTTCGCCGCCAGGCGGACGAACATGATCACGTCGCCGGTCGGCGGCTTCGGCTGGAAGTTGAGGAGGTTCTTCTGGATCGAGACGACCTCCATCCCCATCCGCTCGAGGGCGCTCCGGATCTCCTCCTCGGCGTACGCCTTCTGCTCCCCGGTGACGACCTTCCCCGACGGGTGCTTGATCTTGTACTTGAAGATCATCCGCTGCTCGATGTCCCGCAGCGTGAACGCGTGGCGCTGGGACAGCGTCTCGACCTTCTTCTGGGCCGCCTTCTTGTTGGGGGCGTAGACCGTCCCCTGGACGGTCTGGCCGCCCTGGGCGACGCCGTTGAAACGGAACTCGGGCATGAGGACAGGGAGCGGGGCCGGAAGTATCGACGGACACCCGCGCCGGCTTAACGGCCCGATCCGGGTCGCCTGGAGGACATCCTCGGGCGGTGAGCCGTCCCGGCCTGAGACGCGGCATGGGCCCCTCCCCCCACCCCGGCCGAGCCGCGACACGCGGCTCCTGCCGGTCAGGGGCCGGGCGCCGCGGGGGCCGGCATCCCGTCGACCGTCGGCCAGTACCGACGCTGGCGGGGCGACCGCGGGCCCTCGGGGGGGGCCAGCGTCCCGACCTGCCAGAAGCGGGGGTACAGGAGCGTCGGGTTGATCCAGGCCCGGCGGTCGTACACCCGCCGGCCGAGCGTCGGGACGTCCTGCACGACGACGGCCACCAACGGCGCCGCCGCGAGCAGGAGCACGGCCGGGACCGCGACGCGCCACCGCACCGAGCGGCCGGGCGCGGCCGGGCGCGC
>CAXRFJ010000627.1:0-3731 GCA_964229475.1 Rubrivirga sp. | reverse complement strand
GCTGCCGTGCCCCGCTTCCTGCCCCTCGCGCTCGCCGTCGTCGGGTGCGACTCGGCCGGCCCCGAGGCCGGCGAGGTCGACCTCGGGGCCTCCGTCGAGGTGGCCGACCGCGAGGCGCTCGCGGACGCCCGCGCCCGCTGGCGGGCCTCCGGGCCCGACGCCTACACGATGCGCTACGAGGTCGTCTGCTTCTGCGCGCCGGCCACGGGCGAGGGGACGGTCGAGGGCGGGCGGGTCGTGGCCAGCGAGACGACCGGCGGCCCGGCGGAGGCGCTCGACGTCGACGGCCTGTACGGAGTGGCCCTCGACGCCTACGACCAGCGCGCCGCCTCCGTCGTGGCCCGCGTGACCGAGCGCGGGCCGCCGGTCCTCGTCGACCTCTCCATCGACTACAGCCGCGAGGTCGCGGACGAGGAGGTCGGCTACCACGTCGTCGCGTTCGAGGCCCGGTAGGCGGCCCATCGGCCATTCTTCAACCGATCCGAAGGCGTTCGGCGAACCGAGACGCGCCCCCATCCCGTTCTTCGGCCTGACCCCAGCCCCCGCTGCCGTGCCCCGCTTCCTGCCCCTCGCGCTCGTCGCCGTCCTCGCCGCCTGCGGCGGGGAGACGCCCACGTACGACGTCGCCGACCTCCGGCTCAAGAGCGAGGGCGGCGACTACCCGACGCTCACGGGCGTCCTCGTCAACACCGGCGCGGTGCCGATCTCCTCGGCCGACGTGTCGGTCATGCTCTATGACGACCAGAACCGGCCGCTCGACGAGGTGCTCGTCCAGGTCCGCAACGTGGCCTCCGGCGACTCGGCGCGTTTCGAGGAGCGGCTCGACCTCCGGGCCGGCGCGGCCAAGCTGAAGTACGTCGGCGTCAACTGACGGCGCGGGTCAGGGAAGGGCTGACATTCGGGGCCGAGGCACCCGCGGTGGGGGCCGGGCGTTGAGACGGGCCCGCCCCTCCCGCCCATGACGCCCCGCGCCTACTTCGCCGTCCGCCCGCTCCCGTTCGGCCACACCGTGGCCCAAGAGGACGGGATCGCGTGGATGAAGGCGGCCCTCCGCCGCGCCGCCGAGTCGGGCGCGCGGCCCGACGTGGACCGGGCCGTCCGCTTCTACGACCTCCTCGCGCGGAAGTCGGCCGTCGAGACGCGCGTGACGGCGCTGGACGACTACACGCACCAGGACTGGGAGCGGATGCGGCTCCACGCCCCGCCCGCGCTGGGCGACGGGCAGGCCGGGCCCGAGCCACCGGGCGTCTGGCACCAGGCGGCGCTGGAGCGCCGGATGGCCCTGTTCGCCGAGACCGCTGAGGCCGTCGCCCGCGACGCCTTCGCCGCCGACGCCGAGGCGCCCGACGCCATCGTCCAGGTCTCGTGCACCGGCTACGACAGCCCGAGTGCCGTCCAGCGCGTGGCCGTCGAGCACGGGTGGGGCGAGCGGACGCGGATCCTGAGCGTCGGGCACATGGGCTGCTACGCCGCCCTCCCGGCCCTCGCCACCGCCGCCGACGTCGTCCAGGCCGAGGCCGCCCGCCTGACGGCGTCGACCTCGCGGGTCGGCGTGACGTCCGGCACCCCGGACGGCGTGCCCGAGGCCGACGCCCGGGCGGCCGTCCTCCTCGTCGAGCTCTGCACGCTCCACCACCACCCGGCCACGACGGACCCCGAGCAGATCGTCCAGCAGTGCCTCTTCGCCGACGGTGCCGCCCGCCTCGACGTGACCTCGGGCCCGGACGGCGCCGACTTCGCCCTCCTCGACCACGCCGAGGCCCTCGTCCCCGACACGCTCGACGAGATGACGTGGCGGCCGGCGTCCGTCGCCTTCCAGATGACGCTGAGCCGCCGCGTGCCGGACCACATCCGCGACAACGTGGCCGGCGTGCTGGAGCGGTTCCTCGCCCGGAATGGCCGGTCGATCAAGGACGTCGACGTGTGGGCGATCCACCCCGGCGGCCCGCGCGTGATCGAGAGCACGACCGAGGCGCTCGGCGTCGACGACGACCGCGCGCGCCACAGCCACGCCGTCCTCCGCGACCGCGGCAACATGTCGTCGACGACGCTCCCGCACATCTGGGACCGGATCGCCCGCGACGCGTCCGTGCCCGAGGGCGCGCTGGTGGCGTCGGTCGCCTTCGGCCCGGGGCTCACCGTCGCGGCCAACCTCCTGCGGAAGGGGGCGTGACCGAGGGGTCCCGTCCGCGCGTCGGCGAAGGAGGGCACTGGACAGCCCGAGTCGCCTCCACACGTCCCTTCGCTCTCCCGCTCGCTCGGCGACTGTGAAACAGGTCAACAACGCCTTCTACGACGACCTCGGCGACCGCTGGCACGAGGGGGACGACCACGCCATCGCCCTCCTCCGCGCCGAGGCCGGGCTGAAGCTCGACTACACCGCCCGCGTGTTCGCCCGCCACGGGATCGGCCCCGGCGCGCGCGTGCTCGACGTGGCCTGCGGCGGCGGGCTGATGGCGATCCCCCTGGCGGCGCGCGGCTACCGCGTCGCGGGCGTCGACCTGTCGGAGCCCTCGCTCGCCGCGGCCCGCCGCCGCGTGCCGCCGGGCGCCGACGCCACCTTCCGCGTGGGCGACGCGACGGCGCTCGACGTCGAGGACGAGAGCGTCGACGCCGTCCTCCTCTACGACATGCTGGAACACGTCGAGGACCAGCGCGGCGTGGTCGCCGAGGCCGCGCGCGTGGTCCGCCCCGGCGGCGTGGTCCTGTTCAACACGTTCAACCGGACGCCGCTCGCGTGGCTCGTCGCCGTGCAGGGGTTCCGGTTCGTCGTCCGCGAGGCGCCGGATCACATCCACGTGTGGCGCCTGTTCCTGCCGCCGAGCACGCTCGAGGAGATGGCCGAGGCCGAGGGGCTGGCGGTCGAGGAGGTCGTCGGCTCGCGGCCCGAGCTGAACGGCGCGTTCGTCCGGTCGGTCGCGCGCCGGCGCGTGGCCCCCGGCTTCGCGTTCACCACGAGCCGATCGCTCGCCGTCGGCTACATGGGCGCCGCCGTCAAGCGCTGACCCGGCCTCGGCGCCGAGGCGGAGGGGGCTAGGCGCCGATCGTCTCGCGGACGCGCGCGAGCTGCTGCTCGTGGCCGAGGTCGTGGGCCGCCAGCAGCGTCGCGATCTGGCGCACGCTCTCCTGGCCGCGCTCGCTGTGCGTGCCCCACCGCTCCCACTCGCCCTCGTCGAGCGAGCGGAGAAAGGCGACGGTCATCCGGCGCCCCGCGGCGTAGTCGGCCAGCGCGTCGGCGACGGTGCCGCGGTGGGTGTGGAGCCTGTCCGTCCACGCCACCTGGTCGTAGCCGGGGATCGCGGGCCGGTCGGCGGCGACGATGAGGCGGAGGCGGTAGCCGTAGACGACCTCCGAGTCGGCGAGGTGGCGGAGGACCTGGAGGACGGACCACGCGCCGTCGGCCTCGGGCCGGCGGGCGGCGACCTCGGAGAGCCCTGCGACGGCCTCGGCGACGCGGCCGGGCGCGCCCTCCAGGAGCGGGAGCGGGTCGCGGTCGCCGACGAGCGCCAGCCGGGAGGCGACGTAGGCGGCGGGGTCGGAGGCGTCGTAGGCGGGGAGCGGCGTCATGAGCGACCGGGGATCCGGGGGATGGAGGCGTCGGGCGTGAGCGTCTCGGGCTCCGGGCCGCAGAGCTCGACGATCCGCGCGGCGCCGGCCTCGAGGTCGAGCCGGACCGCGTCCACGTCGGCGACGAGGTCGACCGGGCCGGCGTCCCACGTCTCGGACGCGGC
>CAXRFJ010000626.1:0-7485 GCA_964229475.1 Rubrivirga sp. | reverse complement strand
CGAGCACGTCGAACACGCGGACCGTCACGTCGGCCGCCGCCGCCAGCTCGAACCGGATCGTGGCCTCGGCACGGAACGGGTTCGGGAAGCCCTCGACGGGGAGCGCGCCGCGCGGCGCGTCGTCGGCCGCGCTCGGCAGGCCGGTCTCCGACATCTCGGCCTCGATGGCCGTCGCGAGGTAGACGAGCGGCGCGTTCCAGTTGATCGTGACCTCGTTCGAGGCGTAGCTGCACCAGTCGTCGACGTACGAGCGGGCCGGGAGCGTCCCCCGCGCGACCGGGTACGTGCAGCCGTCCTCCTGCCCCGGGTTCGGGCCGCCGGCGAGGAGGCCGGGCACGGGGTCCACGACGCCGTCCGCCTGCGACGGCCGGTGGTGGATCCGCATGGGCGTCCGGTCGCCGAAGCCGGTGAGGAACGAGGTGCCCGTCCCGTTCCGCCCGAGGAGGTAGTCGAGGTTGGCGAGGGCCGCGTCGAGGTAGGCGCGGTCGCCGGAGAGCCGGTACGCCATGACGAGCGCGAGCCCCTGGTTGGCCGCGGCCGAGTTGCTGCCCCAGCCCCACATCCAGCTCTGGCTGCCCATCACGACGTCGTAGGCCGAGGCGTCGCGGAGCGAGACGAACCAGCCGGCCTGCCCGAGGAGCGCGGCCGCGAGGCCGTCGACGTCCACGTCGTCGGCGATCCGGTCGCGGTGGGTGAGGAGCGAGTAGAGGCCCATCTCGCGGACACTCCCCCACCACGGCGTCCCGAGGTTCGGCGACGACGGGACCGGGCGCGCGTCGAGGTAGGCCGTGTCGCCGGTGGTGAGGTAGAGCTCCCAGGCGGCCCAGTCGAACTCGTCCTGGAAGTCGTCGCCGGCCGGCGCGTACGTGCCCGTGTGGACGGTGGGGTTGGCGAGCGTCCACTGCTCGTAGGCCACGTCGGGGTGGGCCTCCGCCCAGCCCCACGCCGCCTCGGCGGCCGCGAGGAGCGAGTCGGCGAGGCCGGGGAAGGCGGCCTCGTAGCCCGCGACGACGCGGCTGGCCTGCGCCGTCGTCGCGGCGAAGTCGAGCGTGGCGGCCGTCCCCTTCGCCACGACGTAGCGCGTGGCCGTCGCCCGGTGCGGCATGACCTCGCCGCTGAAGTTGGCCGTCGTCAGCTTGTGGTAGACGCCGCCGTCCTCGTCCTGCATCGTGAGCATCCAGCGGACGTTGACGAGCGCCTCGTCGAGCAGGTCGGGCACGGCGTCGCCGCTCTCGGGGATCCCGGTGTCGAGGGCCGCCGCGTAGGCCGGGTACTGCTCCATCAGCAGGAGCAGCGTGCCGACCGAGATGCCGGAGTTCACGACGTACTTGTTGTAGTCGCCCGCGTCGTACCAGCCGCCGGGCGACGCGATCACGGTCCCGGCCGGCCGGCCGGCGGTCGCCGCCGAGTTGTGGACGCGGACCGCGTCGTCGGGGTGGCCCGCCAGCCGCGACCACGGCCCGGCGTACGGCGGCTCCAGCGGGACCGACGCGCGCATGAAGTAGAACGCCTTCAGCGCCCCGCGCGCGACCTCCTGGTGGACGCGGTCGGACACGAGGAACGGGTGCGACGTGCCCAGCCCGTCGACCGTGACGACGTACTCGCCCTGGACGTCGAGGTCCGAAAAGTCCGCGAGGCGGACGGTCTCGCCGGACGGCGCCCACGTCTCGGCCGGGCCGAGCGCGCGGACCAGGACCGGCTCGGGGTCGCCGGGCGCGTGGACGGTGAACGTCCCAGCCGCGGCGCCGACGGCGACGGCCACCTTCGGGCCGTCCGGGTAGAACCCGATCTGGTTGAGGCGGATCGCGTCCGACTGGGCCGACGCAGCGGCCGAGGCGAGTAGGGCGGCGAAGACGAGGAGGCGCACGGGATCAGGCGGTGACGGCGGAGAACGGGGCGCCGGGGCCGAGCCCCTCGGCGGCGACGCGGGCGCGGGCGAGGCCGTAGGCCGCGATCGTCCCGTAGCAGAGCGTGAGGAGGAGGAACGCCGGCTGGACGCCGACCGCGTCGGCGAGGGCGCCGTAGAGCGGCGGGACCACGGCGCCGCCGACGATCGCCGTGCACAGGACGCCCGAGCCCTGGGCCGTGTGCGGCCCGAGCCCGTCGATGGCGAGCGTGAAGATCGTCGCGAACTGGATCGAGTTGACGAGGCCGACGGCCAGGATCGCCGCCATCGCCACGGCCCCGCCGCTGGCGACACTCACCGCCAGCAGCGCGATGGCCAGGCCCGCGAACACGGCGAGCAGCCGCCCCGGCGACACGACCTGCAGGAGCGCCGCGCCGACGAACCGCCCCACCATCGCCCCGCCCCAGTAGAGCGCCACGAACGTCCCCGCCAGCCGCTCGACGTTGAACGACGCGTAGTCGCCGCCGGACAGCAGCGACGCCACGCCCGCCAGCCACGGCGTCGCCGCCACGAGCGCCGCCACGTCGAGCGTCAGGAAGTAGTTGACGAGATAGCTCCCGATCGTGACCTCCGCCCCCACGTACAGGAAGATGCCGGCGGCGCCCCACACGAGCGACCGCGACGCCAGCGCCCCACGGTAGCTCCCCGAGGCGTGGTCGGCGGTCTCGAGGATCCTCGGCAGCCGGACGAGCGCGAACCCGACGGCGAGGACGGCGAGCACGGCCGCCAGGGCCACGAACGGCGCCTGGACGGTGCCCGCCTCGGCGGCGTAATAGGCCGCCCGCTCGGCGTCGCCGAGGCCGGCGATCTCGTCCGACGAGAGGACCGTGGTGCCCAGGATGAACGCGGCGCCGACGAGCGGCGCGATCGTCGTGCCCAGCGAGTTGAACGCCTGGGCGAGGTTGAGCCGCGACGAGGCCGTCCGCGCCGGGCCGAGCGCGGCGACCTACGGGTTCGCGGCCACCTGCAGGACGGTGATCCCGCCCGCCAGCACGAACATGGCCAGGAGGAACAGGGCGTACACCCGGAGCCCGGCCGCCGGCACGAACAGGAGGCACCCCGCGCCCATCGCCAGCAGCCCGACCACCACCCCGCGCTTGTAGCCGACGCGGGCGATCAGCAGGCCGCTCGGGATCGACAGGAGGAGGTACGCCGCGAAAAAGGCGAACTGGACGAGCGCGGCCTCGAAGTAGCTCAGCTCGAACACCGCCTTCAGCCGCGGCACGAGCGCGTCGACCATGACGGTGATGAAGCCCCACAGGAAGAACAGCGTCGTGACGACGGCGAACGGCCCGCGCAGCCGGCGCGGCGTGGCGGTCGCGGGGGCGGCCGGCTCCATCGTCAGCGGGCCACGGCGACCGGCCGGGCGACCGTCTCGCCGCCGGCCGCGAGGCGGACGAGGTAGACGCCGCTGCTCAGCCGCGACGTGTCGAGCGCGGCCTCGTGCGGCCCGGCCGGCAGCGCCTCGTCGAGCGCGACGGCTACGCAGCGGCCCGTCACGTCGAACACGTCGAGGCGGACCGGGCCGGCCTCGGCCAGCGAGAACGCGAGCGTCGCCGCGCGGGCGGCCGGGTTCGGGCGCGGCGGGTCGAGGCGGAGGCCCGCCCCCGGGCCCGCCTCGGTGGCGACGCCGGGCAGCGCGGCCTCCTCGACGCCGAGGTAGTCGACGCCCATGTAGCCCCAGTACCGCTCGAGCCGGATCTCGGCGACGCCGGCCGTCAGCTCGACCTCGGCGCGGCGCTGGAGCCACGTGCCGAGCGGGCCCGTGAACCGGAGCGCGGTCGTGTCGCCGTCGACCACGAGGTACTGCGTCTTCTCGCCGAACGGGAGCGTGTAGCCGACGGTGACGGTGTAGGTCCCGGACGCGCGCACGGGGACCTCCCACACGAGCGTCCCCCCGCTCTCGCCGTCGAGGCTCACGTAGCTCCCCCCGCTGGCGCCGGCCGCCGCGGTGACCGTCGCGTCGCCGGCGAGCGCGGCGGCCTCGGCCTCGAACCGGCGGAACGCGCCGCCCGGGGCGACGAGGACCGGGGAGGGCGGCGTCGAGACCGCGATCCCGCTGTCGTCGGTGGCGACGGCCGTGAGGACGTGCTCGCCCTCGGCCGCCGCGGTCCACGTCGCCGTGAACGGGGCCGCGTCGTCGGTCGCCAGCGGCTCGCCGTCGAGGAAGAAGGCGACGCGCTGCACGGTCCCGTCGGGGTCGCTGGCGGCGGCCGCGACCGCGACCGCCGCGCCGGGCGCGACGACCGCCATCACCCCGGGGCTCGTGAGCTCGACCTCGGGCGGCTGCTCCGCCGACGCCAGCCCGTAGACCTCCATCTCGTAGAGCGAGTAGCCGTACTGCTGGCCGCCGATCGTCGCGCGCTCGGCCCCGTGCATCCGCACGTGGCGGGCGGGGACGGGCGGGAACAGCACGGTCTCCTCGCGCTCGCCGCCGCCGTCCGGCTCGGTCGCGACCGTCGTCCACAGCACGCCGTCGTACGACGTCTCGATCGTGTACGCCGCCGCGTACGCGGCTTCCCACTCCAGCACGACGCGCGCCACGTCGTAGGCCGCGCCGAGGTCGACCGCCAGCCACTCGTCGTCGGGGTCGTCGTCGAGGTACACGTCGGGCGTGCCGCCGCCGGAGCCGTCGTTCCAGGCGCTCGACCAGCGCGTGGCCGGGTCGCCGTCGGTCGCGAGGCCGGGCACGAGCGGGGCGCCGCAGCACGTCTCCCACGTCGAGCCCGTCGTGGTTCCGTCGAGGGCCCGATTGACCTGGTCGGGGTCGAGCACGCGGACGGTGACCGTGGCCGTCTCGGAGACCGAGGCGTCGTCGAGGTCGGTCGCCACGAGCGTGTACGTCGTCGTCTCCGTCGGCGCGACGGTCACGCTGCCGGACGGGTCGACGGGCGCGCCGTCGAGCGTCACGCTCGCCCCACGGGTGGCCCACGCGAGCACGCTCTCCCCGCCCGCCTCGATGCCCTCCGGCGACGCAGTGAACGCCGCCAGCCGGAACCCGGCGTCGACCGCCACGGCCTCGGGGTGGGCCGCGGCGAGGGACGCCATGTTGGCCTCCGAGCGGGGCCAGTTGTTGAGCTGGCCCTGGCCGCCGTCGTCGCGGTCCGTCCAGTAGTCCCACCACTGCCAGCCGAGCGCGCCCGCGTAGCCGCGGTCGTAGAGCGTCTCGTAGAGGTCGGTCCAGGGCACGCCGTAGACCGCGTCGCGGGCCGCCACCCGCTGGGCCTCCGGCGTCGGGTAGCCCTGGTAGTGGTCGAGGTCGCGGTCGTCGTAGAGGTAGAACTCGGCGATGGCCACGGGCTTGTCGAGGCCCCAGTGGTCCACGTCGTGGTGGAACGGCGAGATCTGGGTCCCGCCCCACTCGTAGTAGTGGACCGTGTAGTAGTCGAGCGTGCCGTCGGGGTCGCCGCCGGCCGCGACGAGGCGGTCGTCGCGGTAGTAGTTCATCCGGTTCTGGCCCGGCACGTTGTCGGACGAGGCGTAGAAGCTCCACGACCCGTTCGTCACGACGGCGTCCGGCGCCGCCCGGTGGATGGCGCCGGTCGTGAGGTTCACGAACCGCTGGACGTCCGCCATCCCGACGCGCTGGGGCGTCCAGCCGAACTGCGTCGTCATCCCCTCGGGCTCGTTGAAGATCTCCCACGCGATGGCGGCCGGGTGGTCGGCGAGGGCCTCGACCATCGGAACGAGCGCGTGGTCGATGTAGGTCTGCGTCTTGGCCGGGTCCTCCAGGATGGCCCGGTTGTGGGCGAACTGCTGGGCCGAGCGCCCGCTCTGGAGCATGTCGAACGACCACAGGCACAGCATGAGGCCCACCTCGTGCTCCCACGCGAGGTCGAGGATAGCCTCAAGGTCCTCGATGGCGCCGGCGCCCGGGCCGGTCACGACGCCCGTCTCGGTCGCGCTCCAGGCCGGCGTGGCCTCGCCGGTCGTGTGGAGCCACAGCCGGAGCGTGTTGCCGCCGTTCGCCTGCACGCTCGCGAACGCCTCCGCGAACGCGTCGAGGTTGGTCTGGCCCGGCCCGATGTCGCGGGCGAAGTTGACCCAGGCGACGTTGCCGCCGCTCAGGAACAGCTCCTGGTCGTTGAACGGGACGCGGCCGGCCGGCTCCTGCGCCGAGGCGGGCGGGCCGAGGGCGACGCTGGCGGCGAGCGCCGCCCCGAACAGGGTCGCGGAACGCAGCAGGGCGAGGAGGCGGGTCATGGCAGCCTGTAGAGGTCGGGGAGCTCGTCCTCCAGGAGGACGAAGTCGGTGGCGGCGAAGCGGCGGAAGTCGGCCGCGTCGGCGCCGTCGGGGTGCGGGCCGAACCAGTGCGTCGGGCTCTCGCCGCGGGCCGCGCGCGTCTCGGCGTTCGCGTTGCGCCAGACGAGCGCGTAGGCGATCCGGCGCGCGTCGGGGTCCGCCTCGATGGCGCGGAGGAGCCGGTTCGTCCACCAGTCGGCGTCGGGGACGCCCTCCAGCCCGGTCTCGCTGAGGACGGCCAGCTTGCCGCGGGCCTCGGCGAGGCGGACGACCGTGGCGAGCCGCCGTGTCATGTCGGTGACGGTCGAGTCGGACCGGAGCGCCTGGTAGTCGTCGGAGCCGAGGACGTCGACGTAGGCGTCGCCGGGGTAGCGCTCGAGGTACTCGGCCTCGGTCGCGAAGACGTCGGGCGAGTAGACGTAGAGCAGGTTGTGGAGGCCGCGCTCGTCGCGGAGGTACTCGACGGTGGTCCGCCAGAGCGCCTGGTAGTCCTCGACCGACGTCATGTCGGCGCCCCACCAGAACCAGCTCCCGGTGTGCTCGTGGTACGGACGGAAAAGGACCGGGATGGGCCGGCCGCGGTCGTCGCGGAGGCCGTCGACGAAGTCGGCGAAGGCGCCGAGCCAGCGGCGGAACGTGGCGTGGTTCGGGGCGCCGGGCAGGACCGTGTGGACGGCCGGCGTGGTGTCCCACGTGTTGCCGCCCGAGGCCGGGTTCGCGAGGTGCCACGAGAGCGTGATCACGCCGCCGCGGGCGTGCCCCTCCCGGATCCACCGCTGCATGTCGGCGAAGCGGACACCGTCGAGGTTCGCCTCCGCCCCGAGCTCCAGGTCGCCGAGCTCCCAGCCGTAGACGGCCGGGTACGAGCCGGCGGTCTCCTTCACGTCGGAGCGGCCGGGCTCGCGGTCCCACGTCACGCCGTAGGCGAGGTCGTCCTGGTGGCCGAACAGGACGTGGTCCTTTGCGACCGCGCGGAGGTTGGCGAACAGCGCCCGCGTCTCGGCCGTCGCATCGGGGTCGACGAGGGCCGCCTCAGGCGCGGCGCCGCCGAGGCGGGCCGGGGAGGCGCAGCCGACGACGGCCGCCAGCAGGACGAGGAGCGGGAGTCGGCGCGGGGTCATGGCGGGGTCATGGCGGGGTCGGGGCGGGTCGACAAAAAAGACCCCCACGCGAGGCGGGGCGGGTGCGGCGGGGCCGCTCGCCCCCCGCGGGGGGGGCCCCGGCCGCCGGCGGACCGCGGCGGGTCCGCCGGCGGGCGCGTCCGGGCTACTCCTACCGGACGATCGTCAGGCGGCGGGACTGCAGGCCGACCGGCGTCGTGAACCGGCAGACGTAGG
>CAXRFJ010000625.1:0-3676 GCA_964229475.1 Rubrivirga sp. | reverse complement strand
CTATGGCCCCAGGACGGTTTACGTCATCCCGAGAATCGGTTCTACCCCAAGGGAGGGGGCGACCCCCCTCAGATAGGCCCCACCCCTCTAGATTTTGAGACGGCGCGGCCCCGGTCGACGGAGACGGGGCCGCGTTCTGGGACACCCGAATACGTCAGCCCCCTCGCTGCGGAGCGTGTCGCTGTGGAGGGAGACGTAGACCTGTGAGACGTTGACGCTCGCATGGCGGCAGGCCTTCTGGATGAGCCAGGCACTCTTGCCTTTAGCCGCCAGATGCGACGCGAAGCCGTGTCGGAGTCCGTGAAAGGTGACGGGGCGGTCTATCCCTGCAGAGTCACGGTAAGCGGTGAACTCCCGATTCAGGTTGACGCCGAACGCCCGATGATTCCGCGTCGGCTTCCGTTGCCAAGGCGAACGAAATACGTAGCCGTCGGCAGAGTCCTCGGCTAGCTCGCGAAGCACGGCGAGCGCGGGAGGGGAGAGGGGGAGCACGTCGGCTCCACCCGACTTCTGCTCTGTGATCGCCACCGTACCCGCGTCGAGGTCAACGGCGCTCCACGTTAGGCGCGAGATCTCGGATGCCCGAAGCCCCGTGTAGAACGCGAAGCGGAACGCGGCGGCCATCCAAAGACGCGGGCAGCGTTCGCGGTGATACTCAGCCGTCATGCGTCGTTCGTGATCGTCGCGGACAGCATCACAGATCGCCTCTAGCTCGGATTCGGATACGGCCTTGCGGACGACGGAATGAGCGAGGCCGCGAACCTTGGGGCGCTTGACCTGGCGAGCTAGGTTGGCGTCTACGTGGCCCGCGTTCTCAGCCCACCCGTAGAGTGCGGACAGGACGCCGATCCGCTTGCTCTGAGTGGCACGGGCCGTCCCGCTGGCGAGCGCGTAGGACGCTAGCCGAGCAACGGTCAGGCGGGCCAATGGAACAGACGGCCCGACGTGGGCCGTGAATCGGTTCAGGACGCTGCGGTAGTTCGTGACCGTCAACGGAGCGTAAGCGTCGGCGCGGTCTGCTAGGAAGCTGTCGCATGCTTCTGACACCGTGATCGGCGCTGCGGGACGCTCGGGGTCGAGCACGTCGAGCGTGTCGATCCAAGGGTCAAACGTCCCGAGGCGGTAGGCGGCCTCCGCCCGTTCGAGAAGCCGCGATGCGAGCGCGCGGTCTTTGGTCTTCAGAGCGTGCCGCTTGCGACGGGGCGAGCGTGACGAGTCAGTCCATTGAGCGTAGAGGTCCCCGCCGCGGCGGGTGTAGAGCGTAGCCAAGATGGTGGAGGCTGCGCTGTCGTCGGGGGTACCGTCAGGGGTACCACGGCGCCTAAGTGGTCCTCCCGTGTCGGGTCGGGCGTCGAGGCTCAGTGTGCAAAACTGGCCTCTGAGTACGTCAGGAGCCCCTTTTTCGAGTAGTCGAAACAGGGCCAAGCGTTCCGCAGGAACGCGCAGGCTGAAGTACGACCTGTTCTACATCGAGACGATGAGCCTCGGGCTCGACGCGAAGCTCCTGGTCCGGACGATCCGGACGGCCCTCGCCGGCGAGGGCCAGTAGGCCCGCCTCGGGCGGAGGAGCGGGGTAGCTTTCGTGCCCCCTCCCCGGACCGATGCCCGTCGCCCCGTCTGCCGCCCCGTCCCGCCCCGTCCCCGAGGCCGAGCGCCTCGCCCGCTACCGGGCCCTCCGCGTGCCGCGCGCGGTCGAGGACAAGATGCTCCGGCTGATCCGCCAGAACCGGATCTCGAAGTGGTTCAGCGGCTACGGCCAGGAGGCGATCGCGGTCGGCTGCGCGCTCGCGGCCGAGGACCGCGACTGGCTCCTCCCGATGCACCGGAACCTCGGGCTGTGGACCACGCGCGGCGTCCCGCTCCGCCCGCTGTTCTGCCAGATGATGGGCCGCGAGGGCGGCTTCACGAACGGCCGCGACCGGACCTTCCACTTCGGCCTGCCCGACAAGCGGATCGTCGGGATGATCTCGCACCTCGCGGCCATGCTCCCCGTCGCCGACGGACTCGGGCTCGCGGCCCGGCTCCGCGGCGACGACGCCGTCGCGATCGCGTTCACCGGCGAGGGCGCGACGCGGGAGGGCGACTTCCACGAGGCCCTCAACCTCGCCGCGGTGTGGACGCTCCCGGTCGTGTTCGTCGTCGAGAACAACGGCTACGGCCTCTCGACCCCCACCGCCGACGCGATCCCGGTCGAGGACGTCGCCGACGCCGCGGCGGGCTACGGGATGCGGGGCGAGGTCGTGAGCGGGAACGACCTCGACGCCGTCCTCGCCGTCGTCGGCGACGCCGTCGCCCGGGCGCGGAGGGGGGAGGGCCCGACCCTCGTCGAGATGAAGACGTTCCGCGTGCGCGGCCACGAGGAGGCGTCGGGCACCAAGTACGTCCCGGACGGCCTCATCACGGAGTGGAGCCGGCGCGACCCGGTCGACGGCTACCGCCAGCGGCTCGTCGAGGCCGGCGTCGACCCCGCCGACCTCGACCGGATCGACGCCGAGGTGGAGGCCGAGATCGAGGAGGTGGCGGAGGGGGCCCTGACCCAGCCGGAGGTCACCTCGACCCCGGCGCGCGAGGCGGCCGACGTGTTCGCGCCGGCCCGGCCCGCGCCGGCCCCGGCCGGCCCGGTCCTCGTCGAGGACGGCGTCCGCTTTATCGACGCCCTCAGCGCCGGCCTGGCGGACGCGTTCGAGGCCGATGACACGACGCTCCTCATGGGCCAGGACGTCGCCGGCTACGGCGGCGTGTTCAAGGTCACCGACGGGTTCGTCGACCGGTTCGGCGCCGACCGGATCCGCAACACGCCGATCATCGAGAGCGGCGCGCTCGGCTGCGCCCTCGGCCTCGCGCTCGACGGCTACCGCCCGGTCGTCGAGATGCAGTACGCCGACTTCATCACGTGCGGGTTCAACCAGATCGTCAACACCCTCGCGACGACGCACTACCGCTGGGGCGCGCCGGTGCCGGTCACAATCCGGGCGCCGTTCGGGGGCGGCATCGGGGCGGGCCCGTTCCACAGCCAGAGCCCGGAGGCGTGGTTCTGCCACGTGCCCGGGCTCAAGGTCGTCGTCCCCGCCACCCCCGCCGACGCGAAGGGCCTGATCCGGAGCGCGATCGAGGACGACAACCCGGTCCTCGTGTTCGAGCACAAGGCGCTGTACC
Organism: Rubrivirga sp.; assembly: GCA_964229475.1. Lineage (GTDB taxonomy): Bacteria > Bacteroidota > Rhodothermia > Rhodothermales > Rubricoccaceae > Rubrivirga. The sequence continues at coordinate 520 of CAXRFJ010000625.1, read as the reverse complement.
GGTCGCTGCGCGGGCCCGTGCCGACGGGCGAGCACCGGGTCGAGATCGGGACGGCCCGCGTCGTCCGCGCCGGCACCGACCTCACCGTCGTGACCTGGGGCGTCGGCGTGCAGTGGGCGCTCGACCTCGCCGACGGGCTGGCCGGTGAGGGCGCCGAGGTGGAGGTGGTCGACCTCCGGACGCTCGTGCCGTGGGACCGCGCGGCGGTCCTGGCCTCCGTCGAGAAGACGGGCCGGCTCCTCGTGCTCCACGAGGCCGCGCGGACCGGCGGGTTCGGGGCCGAGGTCGCCGCCGAGGTCGCCGAGGCCGCGTTCGTCCACCTCGACGCGCCGCCGGCCCGGGTCGGCGGGGCGGACCTGCCGATCCCATTCTCGAAGGCGATCGAGGCGGACGTCTACTCGGCCCGCGCGCGGCTGGCGGACGCCGCGCGCGGGGTGCTCGCGTTCTAGACCGTCGAGGTCGTGTCGTCGGCGGCCGGCGCCTCGGTCGGCTCGGCGCCCGGCGGCTGCTCGTCCCAGAC
>CAXRFJ010000624.1:0-4151 GCA_964229475.1 Rubrivirga sp. | reverse complement strand
CGGCGGCGCGCTCGCCGTGGCCCCCGCGGCCGGCACGACGGTCCGGGCGTCGGTCCCGCTGGCGGAGGCGGGCTAGCCGGCCAGCCGCGCCAGCGCGTCCCACACGGCCGCGCCGGCCTCGGGCGTCCGCGCGGCCGTGGCGGGCGTCGCCTCGTGCGGCTGGGTGAGGACGCTCCGGACGACGTAGCGGCCGGTCCGCTCGCCATACGCGGGCGCCGTCGCCAGCCGGAACGGCGCCTCGGCGCCCGTCTCGGGCGAGAGGTAGAGGAACGAGAACAGCTTCGCGGCCGAGCCGATCACGGGCCCCATCCCGTCGAACACGGCCGTGCGGACGAGCCCCGGGTGGCAGGCGTTCGCCGTCACGCCGCTCCCCTCCAGGCGCCGCGCCAGCTCCAGCGTCCACGCCACGGCCGCCAGCTTGGCGCGGAAGTAGGCGACGACGGGCACGTACGGCCGGGCCGGCTGGCGGAGCGCCTCGGCGAGCGCGGCCGGGTCGGTCGAGGGGAGCCACGTGAACCGGTGCGCCTCGCTCGCGACCGTCACCACGCGGGCCCCGCCGTGGACCGACGCCGTCGACGCGAGGAGCGGGCGGAGGGCCTCCGTCAGCGCGAACGGCGCGACAGCGTTGACCGACAGGGTCTGCTCGGCGCCCCACTCCGACGTCCGCCGCTCGGACATCAGCCCGCCGGCGTTGTGGACGAGCGCGTCGAGCCGGTGCGTCGCCGCGATCACGCGGGCGGCGAGGTCGCGCGTGCCGTCGGGCGACGCGAGGTCGGCGCGGAACGCTTCGTGGGGGCCGCCGACGCCGAGGGCGGCGCGGGCGCGGCCGAGCTTGTCGGGGTCGCGCCCGTGGAGGAGGACCCGCCAGCCGGCGTCGGCGAGGTCGTGGGCGAGCGCGAGGCCGATCCCGCCGTTCGAGCCCGTGACGAGCGCCGTCGGCCGGTCGTCGGCGTCGGCCGGGGGGGCGGTAGGCGCGGGGGCGAGGTCCATGGGGCCGGAGGGGAGGGCGGAGGCTACGCCGCCGACGTGCCCGAGTCTCCCGCCGAGACGGGCCGGGCGGGCCCCGCGCGCACTGCCGGTGCGGTGTCACCCGGCCCCGCGTACTTTCGGTCCAAAGCGTCCCCCCAGCGTTCAGATGGCTGAAGTCCAGACTTACACCGGCGCCGACATCCAGGTCCTCGAGGGCCTGGAGCCCGTCCGGAAGCGCCCCGGCATGTACATCGGAGGCACCGGCAAGGCCGGCCTCCACCACCTCGTGTGGGAGATCGTCGACAACGCCGTCGACGAGGCCACCAACGGCTACGCGTCGCTCATCGAGGTGACGCTCCATAAGGACGGCTCGACCGTCTCGGTCGCCGACAACGGCCGCGGGATCCCGGTCGACAAGCACCCCACCAAGAAGGTGCCGGCGCTCCAGGTGATCCTCACCACGCTCCACGCCGGCGGCAAGTTCGACGGGTCGAGCTACGTGACGTCGGGCGGCCTCCACGGCGTCGGCTCGTCCGTCGTCAACGCGCTCTCGTCGGAGCTCGTGGCGCAGGTCAAGCGCGACGGGGCGCTCTACGAGCAGCGCTACGCCCGCGGCGTCCCGACGACGAAGCTCAAGAAGCTCCGCTCGAACGTCCGCGGCTCCGGCACCACGATCACGTTCACGCCGGACGACGAGATCTTCGACCGGACGGACCTCGACGCCGACACGATCAAGGACAACCTCGAGGTCAAGACGTACCTCAACGGGGCCCTGAAGATCGTCTTCAAGAACGAGGCGACCGGCGAGCGGATCGAGTTCCACCACGAGGGCGGCATCGTCGAGTACCTCGACCACCTCGTGGGCCAGGCCGAGACGCGGCGGATCCACCCGGACCCGTTCGTGGTCCGGCAGGACGAGCTGGAGGACGGCCTCCGGACCGAGCTGTGCATGGTCTGGACCGAGGCCCCGCGCGAGTCGATCACCAGCTTCGTCAACGGCATCCCGACGCGCGACGGCGGGACGCACGAGCAGGGGCTCAAGGACGGCGTCACGAAGGCGATCCGGAACTACATCGACACCCACGACCTCGGCCAGAAGAAGCTCGAGATCACGGCCGACGACATCCGCGAGGGCCTCGTGGCCGTCGTCAACCTGTACCACGTCGACCCGCAGTTCCAGGGGCAGACGAAGGAGAAGCTGAACAACCCGGAGGCCCGCAGCGCCGTCTCGGGCGCGTTCCGGACCGAGTTCGAGCAGTACCTCAACGCGCACCCGTCGACGGCCGAGGCCATCGTCGCGCGGATCATCCAGGCCGCGAAGGCGCGGCAGGCGAGCCGCGCGGCGGCCAAGAACGTCCGCCGGAAGAGCGCCGTCAGCCACCGCCTCAACCTCCCCGGCAAGCTGGCCGACTGCGCGAGCACCGACCCCGAGGAGTCCGAGCTGTTCATCGTCGAGGGCGACTCGGCCGGGGGCTCGGCGAAGCAGGGCCGCGACCGGAAGACGCAGGCGATCCTCCCGCTGCGGGGCAAGGTCCTCAACGCCGAGCAGGCCACGAAGTCGAAGGTCCTCGCCAACAAGGAGCTCTCGAACATCGTCGACGCGCTCGGGTGCGGGCTCGGCGAGGACCTCGACCTCGGGAAGCTCCGCTACGGCAAGGTCATCCTCCTGATGGACGCCGACGCCGACGGGCTCCACATCGCGACGCTCCTGCTCACGTTCCTCTACCGCTACATGAAGCCGCTCATCGATGGCGGCTACGTATACGTCGCCCAGCCGCCGCTCTTCCGCGTCGACGCGGCGAAGGAGACGCACTGGGCGCTCGACGAGGCCGACCGCGAGAAGATCATCCGGCGGATCAAGAAGAAGTCGCCCCGCGCGACCATCGAGGTCCAGCGCTTCAAGGGGCTCGGCGAGATGATGCCGCAGACGCTCAACGAGACGACGCTCGACCCGCAGAAGCGGCGGCTCCTCCAGGTCTCGATCCCGGAGGGCTCGCTCCTCGAGACCGAGAATGCCATCACGGACCTCATGGGCCGCGACGCCAGCGCCCGGTTCGAGTTCATCATGGCCAACGCCGCCCACGTCGACGACCTCGATGTCTAGGCCCGCCTCGGCGACTCTCCCGACCGACCCGCCGAGGCGGCCTGCCCCGTGACGCGACTCGACCGCCTCGGACTGACGCTGCTGGCGGGCGGGATCGGCCTCGGCGTCGTCAACGTCGTGACGTGGGCGCTGGGCCGGGGGATGGGCGCGTGGCGCCCGCCGCTCTCGGGCGTGCTCATGGCCGCCGGCCTCGGGCTGCTGGCGGTCGGCGTGATGCGGGGGCTCCGCCAGCGCGGCGAGGGGGACTGAGGCGCGCGTCCCGCGTCGATCCAGGGGGGCGTTCGAGGCCGCCGGTCTAGGTTCGGGGCGACCCGCCGCCGGACCCATGCGCCTCCGCCCCTTCCTCGCCCTCCTGTCCGCCACGCTGCTCGCCGGCTGCGCCGCCCCGGGCGAGGCGCTGACGCGGGCCGCCACCGACATGGGGCTCGCGGCGGCGTACGCGGCCGCCATCGCCGACGCCGCCGTCTTCGAGTCCGACGAGGTGGCCGCGCTCCCCGCCATCACCGACGACTCGATGACGGTGGTGAGCTGGATCCCCGAGCGGTACCGCGGCAGCTACCCGGTCGGGCAGACGGTCGACTTCGCGTGGGACGTGTGGGTGACGCAGGTCCCGCAGCTCCAGGAGCGGTGCCGGACCGCCCCGTACGACTCGTCCGAGGTGTACCGGACCGTGCAGCAGTACCTCGGGCTGCCCGTCACGGCCGGCGCGCGGTTCGTCGCCACGTTCCGCGTCGCCACCGACGACCTCTTCCGCGCCTGCGCCGACCCGTCGATGACCTCCACGTCCTGCGGCGAGACGTTCCCCGACGGCGTCTCCGAGGCCCACAAGGCCTGGATCGCCACCCAGTCGCTGACTGCCTACCAGCGCCCCGACGGGTTCCCCTGGACCCGCCTCGGCTACACGTACGACTGGGGCTCGGCCACGAGCGAGGCCGGGGCGTTCGAGTACGTCGTCAAGCCCAGCGGCCGGATCCGGGTGGTCGCGGCCGACACGCCGGAGGCCTACTGCTCCGGCTAGGGGCGCCCCCGCCGGTCCCGACGCGCCGGCCCGCCTCGGGCGCGCCCCCGACGCGCGCCG
>CAXRFJ010000623.1:0-2186 GCA_964229475.1 Rubrivirga sp. | reverse complement strand
AGCGCGGTCCCTCCCGTCGAGGGACCGGTGAATGCGGACCGGCCGACCGGCGAGCGCGAGGCGCCCGGCCGGACCGGCGGCGGAAGAGACGGAGGCCGCGAGCGCGGCGGACCCGGCGAGCGCAGCGGCGCTCTCCTACCGGGCGGTCTCTAGCCTAGGGGCACGTGGTCGAGGCCCGACGGCTCGACCTCGGGGAGCGCGGCGACGGGCGCCCCGAACCGCGCGGGCTCCGGCACGAGCAGGGCGTCCCCGGACGGCACGACGGCCGTCGGGGCGAAGACGACGTGGCACAGGCAGTCGGCGATCGACTCCTCGCCGTGGCCGGACTCGTCGTGGGTCTCGCCGGGCGCGGGGGCCGGGTGGGCGCCCTGGGCGCTCGGGTCGGCGTGGCTGCCGTCGAGGTGCTCGGTCGCGTCGGCCTCGTCCGCGCACGCCACGAGGTCCGTCGTCTGCACGACGACGAGCAGCGCCAGGAGGGCGGCGAGGGTGGGGGCGAGGTGGCGCAACCGGGTCACGACAGGGATGGTACCGCGGGCCCGGCCCGGCCGCGGCCGCCGCCGACGGGTTCGCCGCGGGTTCACCGCGACCCCGCCCGCCTCGGGGCCGAGGCGGGGAGGGCCAGGAGGCTTAGAACCGGACGCTCAGGCCCACGCCGCCGAACCCGTCGGGCGCCGCGGCCGTCAGGCCGAGGCCGCCGTGCGCATCAAGTTGGAGGTCGGGCGACAGGAGCAGCGTCGCGCCGGTGTGGGCGAGCACGGCCGTGCCGCCGGGCGTCGTGCCGGCGGCGACCTCGGCGAACACGCCGACGCGCTCGGAGAGGGCGGTCCCCACGACGGCCGTCCCGCCGACCTCCGTGCGGCCCGTGGCGCGGTCCCACCGCACCTCGACCTGGGTCCCGAGCGACGCCGCCCCGAGGTCGCGCCCCGCGATGAGGATCGCCAGCGGGCTCGCGGGGCCGGCGGCCTCGACGGGGAAGGCGACCTCGGCGATGGCCGCCACGTCCCACCCCGCGAGGCGCGCGAGCTCGACCTTCGCGCCGACGGCGAGGTCCGTGAAGCCCCGGCCGGCCGAGCGGGTCACGTCGGCGACGCGGTAGTCGGGCAGGCCGAGGCGGGCTTCCAGCCCCGGCGCCAGCCCGAGGCGGACGAGGGCCTCGGGCCCGGAGACGCCGAACGCGTTCTCGCCCGCGCCGGTGTCGGCGACCTCGAACGACACGCCGGCCTCGATCTGGGCCCGACCGGCGGGGACGGTGACGGCGCTCTCGGTGAAGTCGGGGCGGTCCGTGACGAGCTGCGCCGAGGCGGGAAGCGCGGCGACGAGGAGGAGGAAGCGGAGGGGGCGGAACATCGGGGTGGCGGTCGGGTTTAGGGAAGCCTAAATTAGTCCAGCCTAAACCTGGTTCCCATGCCGTCCCCCGCCGTCGAGGACTACCTCAAGGCCATCTACCAGCTCGGCCGCGCCGGCGACGCCGTGCGGACGTCGGCGCTGGCGGAGCACCTCGGCGTCTCGCCCGCCTCCGTCACGGGGATGCTCAAGAAGCTGTCCGAGGCCGGGCTCGTCGCGCACGAGACGTACCAGGGCGCGCGCCTCACGGAGCCGGGCCGGCTCGTGGCCGTCGAGACGATCCGCCACCACCGGCTCGTCGAGACCTACCTCCACCGGGCGCTCGGCGTGCCGTGGGACCGACTCCACGACGAGGCCGAGGCCTGGGAGCACGTGCTCTCCGAGGACCTCGAGGCCCGCATGGACGCCGCGCTCGGCCACCCGACCCACGACCCCCACGGCGCCCCGATCCCGACGCCCGACCTCGAGCTCGACGAGCGCGACCGCCTCCCGCTCGCCCGCCTCGACGCCGGCCAGGAGGCGACCGTCGCCGAGGTCAGCGACCACGACGGCGCGCTCCTCCGGGCCGTCGGCGCGGCCGGCCTGTTCCCGGGCGTCCGCTTCCGCCTCGACGCCGTCGACGACGACGGGGCCGTGACGGTCCGCCTCCTGTCGGGCGACCGGGCCGGCGAGACCGCCCGCCTCGGCGCCGACGCGCCCCCCTTCCTGTTCCTCGACGACGTCTCCCGATGACTCCCGACCGCCAGCGGACGCCCGCTGCTCTCCTCTCGCTCGGGGCCGCGCTCCTGGCCCTCGTCGCCCTGCCCCTGGGTCTCGCCGGGTGCGGCCCGGCCGAGGGCGGG
>CAXRFJ010000622.1:0-5373 GCA_964229475.1 Rubrivirga sp. | reverse complement strand
GCCTCGCGGTCAGCGTCGGAGTAGCGGTACGGGTCCTCGAACAGCCCGGCGCGGCGCTTGACGCGGAGCACGCGGCGGACGGCCTCGTCGACGACGGCGAGGGGCAGCTCGCCGCTCTCGACGAGGGCCGGGAGGTTGCGGGCGTAGATCCCGTCGACCATGCTCATGTCCACGCCGGCCTCGAGGGCGCGGCGGCCCGCCTCGGCGGAGTCGGCCGCGATCCCGTGCCACATCAGCTCGCGGACGGCCGTGTAGTCGGCGATGACGAACCCGTCGAAGCCCCACTCGTCGCGGAGGACGTCGCCGTAGAGGTGCTCGCTGGCCGTCGCCGGGACGCCGCCGATCTCGTTGAACGCCGACATCAGCGTCTGCGCGCCGGCCTCGACGGCCGCGTGGAACGGCGGGAGGACGACCTCGCGGAGCGTCCGCTCCGAGAAGTCCGTCGTGTTGTAGTCGCGGCCGCCCTCGGCGAACCCGTAGCCCGCGAAGTGCTTGGCCGTCGCCACGACCGTCGAGTCCGACGCGAGCCCGGCCAGGGTGTGGCCCTGGAAGCCGCGGACGCGCGCCTCAGCGAACCGGCTGCCGAGGTACGGGTCCTCGCCGGCGCCCTCGACGATCCGCCCCCACCGCCCGTCGCGGGCGACATCGACCATCGGCGCGAACGTCCAGTTGATGCCGGAGGCCGCGGCCTCGCGGGCGGCGATCCGAGCGGCCTCCTCGGCGGCGTCGAGGTTCCACGACGCCGTCTCGGCGAGCGGGACCGGGAAGACCGTCCGGAAGCCGTGGACCACGTCGTACCCGATGAGGAGCGGGATGCCGAGGCGGCTCTCCTCGGTCGCGACCTCCTGCGCGCGGCGCGTGTAGTCGGCCCCGTAGACGTTGAGGAACGAGCCGACGCGGCCGGCGCGGATCTCGTCCTCGCCGGTTTCGGGCACGGCCGGGCCGGTCACGGCCCACTGGCCGGTGTACTGCGTGAGCTGGCCGAGCTTCTCCTCCAGCGTCATCCGCGACAGGAGAGCCTCGACGAAGGCGGCCTCGGCGTCGAGGTCGTAGCCCTCGTAGAAGGCCGCCCGCTGCGGGCCGGGGCCGGGCTGCGCGCCGGCGGCGGCGGCGGCCAGCAGGAAGAGACAGAGCGAGAGGAAGCGGGTCAACGGTCTAGCGGGTGACGACGACGGTGCGGGTGCGGACGAGGCCGGCGGCCTCCAGGCGGACGACGTAGACGCCGGACGCGACGGCCGCGGCGTCCCACGCGAGGGCGTGCGCCCCGGCCGCCAGCGGCCCGTCCCATGCGACGGCGACGCGGCGGCCGAGCGCGTCGTGGGCGGTGAGGCGGGCCGGGCCGGCCGCGGCGAGCGAGACGCCGAGGCGGACGGAGCCGGTCGTGGGGTTCGGCGCGGGCAGCGCGAGCGTGGCCGCCTCGGTGCTGGGCCCGGCCTCGCCGGCGACGGGCGGGACGTCGAACCCGGCCCGCTCCAGCCCGGCGCGGACGTCGGGGTGCGTCATGAACGACTCCCAGATCGCGCCCGTCCGCTCGTTCTCGATCATGAGCACGATGGGGCCCTGGTCGATGCCGAGGTAGTCGGTCGCGAACCAGCTCTCGGCGACGTTGTAGGCGTCCTTGAGGCCGTAGTCGCCCCAGAGGCCGGCGTAGTAGCGGGCGTAGAACGTGCGGAGCGCCTCGCGCGAGAGGTCCGGCGTGAAGGCGTACGAGCCGCCCGCGGCCGTCGGCGTGATGGTCCCGTTGTCGCTCTGGGCCGGCGGCGCGCCGTGGGCGCGGTAGCCGAACGGGTCGTCGGACGCCGTCAGCCCCCACTCGTCGGCCGAGTAGTTCGGGAAGCGGCCCGGGTTGGCGATCGCGTAGGCGCGCGAGGCGAGCGTCGCGCGGCGGCTGTTCTCGAAGTAGGTGATCCCGCGGCCCCGCATGTAGTCGTCCTGCATGTCGCGGAAGTCGATCCAGACGTGGCTGTACTGGTGGCCGAAGAGCGGCGGGAAGGTGAGGAACTCGTAGCCGTAGTGGGTCTGCCACTGGCCCGCGTAGCCGGCCGTCCAGGCGTCCCAGGCGTCGGCCGGGAGCGGGTGCGTGGGCGAGCCGAGGCCGAGGACGTAGAGGATCATGGCCTCGTTGTAGCCAGTCCAGTCGCAGAGCCCGCCGTTGCAGATGGCGAACCCGCCCTGGCCCGCCTCGGGCTTCCAGCCGAGCGTCACGAGCGGCGGCCGGTTCGCGGCCCAGTCCCACTCGACGCGCCGCCAGATCTGGTCGGCCCGCGCCCGGACGGCGGCCTCGGCGCCGTCGCCGTCGTAGTACTGCGCGACGTGGAGGACGCCGCCGAGGAGGAGCGCCGTGTCGATCGTCGACAGCTCGTTGGTCCCCCGCCGGAGCCCCGTCTGCATGTCGAGGAAGTGGTAGAAAAAGCCGCGGTAGCCGCAGACGCCGGACGACTCGGGGCCCTGGGGGCACGTCGCGAAAAAGTCGAGTGTGGCGAGCGTCCGCGCGACGCCCTCCGCGCGCGTGATCCAGCCCCGGTCGATGGCGACGGTGATGGCCGAGAGCCCGAACCCGACCGCCGCGATCGACGACGCCGAGCCCTCCGTGCTCCGGTCCTTGACCAGCCCGTTCTGGGGGTTGGCCTCTTCCCAGAAGTAGTCGAACGCGCGCCGCGCGGTGTCCTCGATGTAGACGTCCGGCGCGCCCGCCGTCGGTGTCGCGTCGACCGGCTCGGAGTCCGGCCCCTGGATCCGCGGGCCGATCCCGTTGGACGCCGTCGACCGCAGGACGTAGCGGGCGGCCTCGCCGTTGTCGACGTCGAGGTCGAACCAGTGGTCGAAGCGGACCGGCGTCGGCGTGACGCGCTCGTAGGGGCCGGCGCCCGACTGCCGGAACACGACGACGCCCAGCGAGCCCTCGGCCGGCGTCCAGCGCAGGCGGACCGACCGGTCGCCGGCCTCGGCCGTGATGGCCGTCGGCGGGGCCGGGCCGTCGGGGTCGCCGTCGTAGGCGAGGGCCGCGACCGCGTCGACCCAGAGCGTCCGCTCGCTCGTCGGGGCCTCGGCGTTCTCGAACACGACGCCCGCGATCCGCGACGCGTCGACGGCGCCGAGCGGGCCGAAGTCCTTGACCGCGACCGCGCGGCGCTGCCACGTGTCCGCGTCGCCATCGACCCCGCCGTTGAACACGCCGAGGCGGTAGACGTCGCCGGCGGCCGGCGGCGCGGCGGGGCTGTTCTGCGCCTCGACCCGCCACGTCCGCTGGAGCCGGCCCGTCGCGGGGTCCTCCGTGAGCACCTCGACGTACTCGCCGTCGGCACCCAGCGTCCCGTCGCCGTCGGTGTCCACGAACCGGAACGCCAGGTCGAGGCCGGCCTCGGTGGCGACGGTGAAGCGCGCCGGGGTGGCCGGGAAGCCGATCGAGGCGGTCGAGGTCGCGACGACCTCGTCGGCGAACGTGAGGCGGATCGACTCGGGGTAGCCGGGCCGCGCGAGCTCCGCCGGGAGCGACTCGACGTAGCTCACCGACACCGCGAGATCCGTCGACGAGCCGTCGAGAAACCCGCTCTCGTTCGGGGCGAACCCGACGCGCGTGCCGAAGTCCAGCGCGAGCCCCGTCGTCCGGTCGCCGTCGGCGTCCTGGAGCGCGAGGCGCGGGAGCGCAACGCCGGGCACGCCGACCGGCCCGTTCAGGTAGAGCACGAGGCTGTCCGCCTCGGTGAGGTCGAGGGCCGGGAAGCCGGGGGCGCCGACGAGGAGCGACCACGCGCCGCCGTCGCCGTGGGCGTAGGTCAGGACCCCGAAGTCCGTCCCGCGGGCCGCGTCGCCCGACGCGATGGGGAGCCGGCCGCCCTCCAGCACGAGCGTCGCGTCGCCGACGGCGCCGCCCTCGGAGGCCGCATAGACGCCGTCGCCCGGCGTGTCGTCCTCGTCGAAGAGGGGCGTCGCGGTCTGGGCGTGGACGGCGCCGGCCGCGGCGAGGGCGGCGAGGAGGAGGAGGAGACGGGGCACGCGGTCGGGGAGGTGGGACGGGTGGGGGCGAGGGCGGAGGGGACGGCGCGGTGTCCGTCGCCCCCCGCCCTCCTCTCTCCCCCTCCTAGGGGATCGGGGCGGGCCGCGCTAAAAGCCGAGGCCGAGCGTGAACCGCTGCGTCGCGCCGAGCCGGCTGCCGTGGTCGGCCCAGGCGTAGTCGAAGGCGAGGTCGAACCCGGAGACGCGGTACTTCAGGCCGCCGCCGACGCGGAGGCCGCCCTCGGCGTCCTCCAGGAACAGGTCCTGGTAGCCCGCGCGGGCGAAGACGAGGTCGGCGTAGGACCACTCGCCGCCGACCGAGACGCTGTTGCTGTTGTCGCTCGGCTGGTAGGCGTCGGCGGCGAGGACGAGGCGGCTGTCGCCGAGCTGGACGGGGTAGCTCATCCCGACGCGGAAGAACACGGGGAGCGCGAAGTCCTCGGTCTCGAGCGCGGCCGGGAGGTTGTCGTTGTCGCCGAAGACGTCGGGGTCCTGGTCGTAGCGGATCCGGAGGTCGGTCCCGTTGAAGGAGGCGGGCACGCCGAAGTTCGAGATGCTGGCCCCGAGCGTGGCCCGGAACGGGAGCTCGTAGATGACGCCCGCGTCGAGCGCGACCGTCTGGGCCGCGCTCCGCCAGATCGTCTCGCGGACGTACTTCACGTTGACGCCGGCGCCGAACCGGTCGGTGAACCGCCGGCCGTAGCCGAGCCCGATGGCGAGGTCCTCGACCGAGTACAGCTCGCCGGTCCCGAGCGGCTGGTCCGGCGTGCGGACCTCGATGTCGCCGGAGGCCAGCGACGTGACGGCCAGCGAGAGCGTCGAGGCCGAGCCCATCTTGAGCGCGACCGCGGCGTGGTTGAAGTCGATGTCGGCGAGCCAGGCGCTGTGCGAGAACCCGGCGTTCGAGGCGTCCTGGAAGCCGAGCGCGCCCGGGTTGTAGTAGGCCGAGAGCGCGTCGGTCCGGGCCGTCGCGCCGACGTTGCCCTGGGCGGCGACGGCGGCGCTCGGCTCGATGAGCAGGAACTGGCCGAACGTGGTCCCGGTCTTGGTCTGCGCCGAGGGCGCGGCCGAGGCGGCGACGGTGAGGGCCGCCAGCAGGACGAGTGAGAGCGTGCGGGTCATGGCGGCGGCTACTTGATGATGGCGAACCGGCCGACGTGCTCGCCCACGTCCGGGGCGTCCACGTGGTAGATGTAGAGGCCCGGCGCGACGTCGAGGTTGTCCTTGGTACGGAGGTTCCACGGGACCATCCCCGTCGCCATCCCGTCATGCGCGAGCGTCTGGACGAGGTCGCCGGTGACGGTGTAGATCCGGACCGTGGCGCCGGCCGGGAGGGCGCGGAAGTCGCTCCGGCGCTCGGCGCGGCCGGCCGGCGCG
>CAXRFJ010000621.1:0-2822 GCA_964229475.1 Rubrivirga sp. | reverse complement strand
AAGACGCTGTGGGTCGCCCCCCGCTTCCACGAACTGTCCCACGCGGGGCGCCACCAGTACAACCCGGTCGGCGTCCTCGACCAGCTCCTCCCGCTCATGGAGCGCGGGCGGATCCGCGTGCTGGGCGAGGTCCCGGCCGGGGCCTACCAGCAGCTCGTGGCCCGGCACCCCCGGCTCCGCTCCTCCGTCGACGCCGTCGACGTGGCCGCCGCGTCGCCCGAGGCGTCGCTCGCCCTCGCCCGCGCGTGGGCGCAGCGGGCCGCGGCGCCGGGCGGGCCGCCGCTCGCGTCGGACGACGTCCTCGCCGAGGCGCTCACGCTGGCCCGGCAGTACCTCCCGGGCCTCGCCCTCCCCGGCGCCCTGTTCCGGCTCCTCCACCTCGCCCGCGCGGAGGCCGAGGCCGGCGGGCCGGCGCCCGCCCCGATCGGGCACGGCCACCTCCTCGCCACGCTCCGCGGGCTGACGGGCCTCCCCGCCGTCGTCCTCGACGACCGCGAGCCGCTCGACCTGGTCGCGCTCGACGCCCACTTCCGGAGCCGGGTGCTCGGCCAGGACGAGGCCGTCGAGGCCCTCGTCGACCGCGTCGCGATGGTCAAGGCGGGCCTCACCGACCCGACGCGGCCCTCCGGCGTGTTCCTGTTCGTCGGGCCGACCGGGACGGGGAAGACGGAGATCGCGAAGGCCCTCGCGGAGTACCTGTTCGGCTCGTCCGAGCGGCTCGTCCGGCTCGACATGAGCGAGCTCCAGACGGCCGAGGCGCTCGACCGCGTGCTCGGCGGGCCGGCCGGGACGGCGGACCAGACGGCGCTCGTCGACGAGGTCCGCCAGCACCCGTTCTCGGTCCTCCTCCTCGACGAGTTCGAGAAGGCGGCGCCGGCCGTGTGGGACCTGTTCCTCCAGGTGTTCGACGACGGCCGCCTCACCGACCGGGCCGGCCAGACCGTCGACTTCCGGCACACCATCGTCATCCTCACGAGCAACCTCGGCGCGGCGGTCCAGACGGCGCCGGGGATCGGATTCGGCGCGGCGGCCGAGGGGTTCAGCGCCGGCCGCGTCGAGCAGTCGCTGGCGGAGGTCTTCCGGCCGGAGTTCCTCAACCGGCTCGACCGCGTCGTGACGTTCCGCCCGCTGAGCCGGACCACGATGCGCGCCCTCCTCAAGAACGAGCTCCGCGCGGCGCTCGACCGGCGCGGGCTCCGCCAGCGCCCGTGGGCCGTGGAGTGGGACGAGAGCGCCGTCGAGTTCCTGCTGGAGGAGGGGTTCACGCCCGACCTCGGCGCGCGTCCGTTGAAGCGGGCCGTCGAGCGCCACCTCCTGGCCCCGCTCGCCCGCGCGATGGTGGCCCACGCCGTCCCCGAGGGCGACCAGTTCCTCTTTATCCGGGCCGGCCGGACCGGCCTCGACGTCGAGTTCGTCGACCCCGACGAGGACGGCGTCCCGGACGTCGTGGAGGACGAGGCCGAGCGGACGCTGCCGGCCGTCGCCCTCGACCCGCGGGGGACGCCGGAGGACCTCGGCCTCCTGCGGGCGGCCTACGACCGGCTCGCGGGCGTGGTCGCGGCGCCGGGCTGGACCGACGCCAAGGAGGAGGCGCTCGCTCGGATGGGCGAGCCGGCGGTCTGGGAGGACCCGGGCCGGTTCGCCCTCCTCGGCGCGGCCGAGTACCGGGACCGGATCGAGGCCGGGCTCGAGACGGCCGACTCGCTTCTCGGGCGGCTCATGGGGGCCACGCCGGCGGGCGGCCCGCCCCGGCTCGTCGGCCGGCTGGCCCTCCGCCTGTTTCTCTTGGACGAGGCCCTCCTCGCGCTCGACGCCGACGAGCCGCGCGACGCGTTCCTCCGGGTCGAGGCGGGGGAGGAGGGGCCCGAGGCGGCCCGGGCCGTCGTCGCCATGTACCGGGCGTGGGGCCGCCGCCGCCAGATGCGGGTGGACGTGCTCGACGAGCGGGAGTCGCCGTACGCGTTCACGGCGGCCGTCTCGGGGTTCGGGGCGTACCGCCTCCTGCGGGACGAGACGGGCTTCCACGCGCTCGACCAGCCGGGCGACCGGCGGGCTTCGCGGACGACGGCCCGCGTCCGCGTGGCGCCCCAGCCGGCGGTCCCGGGGGCGACGCCGTCCGCCGTCCGCCAGCAGGCCGACGCCGCGTTCGCGGAGCTCCCCGGTCGGCTGGAGGTGGCCCGGCGCTACCGGGGCGGCGCGAACCCGCTCGTCCGTGACGCCGTCCGGGGCTGGCGGACGGGCCGCCTCGACCGCGTGCTCGACGGCGACTTCGACCTCGTCGCCCGCGTGGTGGGGTAGGGGCGAGCGACGTCCCCTCCGGGGCCCCGCGCCGATACGCGAACGGCCCCGACATCGCGTCGGGGCCGTCGAGGCGTGGAGCTAAGCGGATTCGAACCGCTGACCTCTGCAGTGCGATTGCAGCGCTCTACCAACTGAGCTATAGCCCCATCGGGCGGCCACGGGGTGACCGGTCGATGGCAGGATACCCGCCGGGGCGCCGGCCGTGCAACTCCCGGACCGGGGACAATTCGTAAAGGCGGGCGGCCCGGCGTCTCTAAAGCAGCGGTGGCCGCCCCCGACGGGACGGCCACCGCAGGACCTGTCACGCGAGCGGGGGCCGGCGGACAGACCGCCGGCCCCAGGGCGCTAGCGGACGATGGCGGCCTGCCGCGTCACGACCTGGCCGCCGGCCTCGAGCCGGACGAGGTACACCCCGGCCGCGAGACGGCCCGCCTCGAGCACGGCCTCGTGCCGGCCGGCCTCGACGGCCCCGTCGACGAGCACGGCGACCTCGCGGCCCCGGACGTCGACGACCGACACCC
>CAXRFJ010000620.1:0-15611 GCA_964229475.1 Rubrivirga sp. | reverse complement strand
CGGCCCGCCTCGCGCGGCGCCTCGCGGGCGACCTCGACCAGATCGTGCTCAAGGCGCTCCGCAAGGCGCCGGCCGCCCGCTACGCCCCGGCCGGCGCCTTCGGCCGCGACGTGGCGCGGCACCTCGCGGGCGAGCCGGTCGAGGCCCGCCCGCCCAGCGCGGCCTACCGCGCCCGCCGGTTCGTCCGCCGCCACCGGGGCGCCGTGGCTGCCGCCGCCCTCGCCCTCGCGCTCGTCGTGGGCTGGGCGGCGACGGCGACCGTCCAGGCCCGCCGCGTGGCCGCCGAGCGCGACCGCGCCGAGGCGCTCAACCGCGTGCTCGTCGACCTGTTCGAGGGCGTCGACCCGACGCTCGGGGGCGACCGCGACCTCACGGTCTCCGAGTTCCTCGCCTCCGCCACCGACCGGCTCCGGCGCGACCTCGCCGGTCGCCCCGCGCTCCGGGCCGAGCTCCTGGCGGTCCTCGCCGCGTCGCACCTCGGCCTGGGCGACCACGTCGCCGCCGACTCCGTCGCCGCCCTCGCCGCCGAGGCCGCCCGCGACCTCCCGCCCGGCCACCGCGCGCGGACGCTCGCCCGCTCCTGGCACGCCTGGACGCGGACCTACCACGACGACTACGCGACGGCCGAGCGGACCTACCGCCAACTCCTCGCCGAGGCCGCGCCGGACGACCTCCCCACCGTCCAGAGCGACTTCGCGGTCGTCCTCGGCGAGATGGGCCGGCACGACGAGGCCCGCCGGCTCCTCGCGCGCGCCATCGCGGCCGCCCGTTCGGCCGCGCGGCGCGACCCCGATCGCCGCCGCGACCTCGCCGCGGCCCTCGACAACCTCGCCGCGTCGTACCGGTCCGACTGGACGCCTGAGGGCGCCGAGCGCGCGTGGGAGCTCCAGCAAGAGGCCGTCCGGATCCAGGCCGACGTGGGGGGCGCCGACCACCCGCAGACGGCCGAGGCCCTCGCCGACCTCGCCGGTCTCGCCGCCGCCCGCGACGACCCCGCCACCGCCGACTCGCTGTTCCGGCGGGCGGCCCGCCTCCTCGAGGCGGCCTACGGGCCGGAGCACCCGACGCTCGCGACGGTCCTCAACAACTGGGCGCTCGCGCGGATGAACGGCGGCGACCTCGACGGGGCGGAGCCGCTGTACCGGCGCGCGCTCGCCGTCCGCGAGGCGGCCTACGGGGCCGAGCACCAGGCGACGGCCGGGAGCGTCCAGAACCTCGCCGCGCTCTACGGCCGGATGCCGGGACGCGAGGCCGACGCGCTCGCCCACTACGCCCGCGCCGAGGCCGCCTACGCCGCGGTCCTGCCCGAGGGACACCCTCTCCGCGCGTTCCCCGTCGCCGGCCGCGCCGCGCTCCTCCAGCGGACCGGAAGAACCGCCGAGGCCGTCCGCGACGCTCGTCGCGCCGTCGCGCACCTGACGGACGCGCTCGGCGCCGGGCACGCCGTGACGGCCGAGGTCCGCGGCACGCTCGGCCTCGCCCTCGCCGACGCGGGCCGGGCGGCCGAGGCCGGCCCCCACCTCCGCGCCGCCCTCGAAGCCGATCCCGACGACGCCCAGCGCGCCCGCCTCGACGACGCGCTCGGCGCACGCCAGTGACGCGTGGACGGCCGCGTGATCCCGGGAGCCGAGCGGCTGCGTGATGGGGGCGAACCACCGCTCCCGCCATGCGCACGCTCACGCTCCTCGCCGTCCTCCTCGTCACCGCCGCCGGCTGCGCCGAGGCCGAGCGCCTCGCCCGCGACGCCCTGGACGGCGCGGGCTCGCCGGGCACCTCCCGGCCGACCGGCGGCTGGCCGCCCGCCGCCCACGCCTCGCCCGTCGACGTGACCGGGACCTGGGACACGTCGTGGGGCGCCATGACGCTCGCCCAGGACGACGACGGCCGCGTCACCGGGACCTACGAGGGCGGCGGCAGCACGATCGACGCGGTCAACGACGGGAACGTGATCCGCGGGTACTGGGCCGAGCCGACGTCGACTCGGAACTGCGGGACGACCCGGAGCGGGACGCCGTATTGGGGCCGCGTCACGTTCGTCCTCGTCGGCCCGAACCGGTGGTCCGGCCGGTACACCTACTGCGACGCGACGCCCGGCAGCGCCGACGCCTCCTGGGACGGGACCCGCTAGCCCTGCCGCGCCGGGGTGCCGGCGGGGGATGGCTCCAGGCCGCCGTGCCCGGCCCGCCTCGGGGCGCCCGTGGGGCCACCGAGGCGGGCTGGAGAGAGGGCGTGGGCTCCGCGCATCCTTCGCACACGCGACGCACGGGTGTCGCCCCGGAGCCCGATCATGGGGGCCCGTCGCCGGTGAGCGCCCGCTCGCCCCCCTCCGTGGTCGAATCCGTCCCCGCCCCGCCCGTCGAGGAGGCCCCGCTGCCGCCGCCCGCCCCGGGGCGCGGCCTGCGCGGGCTCGTCCGCGACCTCGGCGCCGCCCTCCGCGGGACCGACCGCGACTACACCGAGGGCCCGCTCGGCCAGGCGCTGCTGCTGCTGGCCGTCCCGATGGTGCTGGAGATGGTCATGGAGTCCGTCTTCGCCGTGGTCGACGTGTACTGGGTGGCCTCGCTGGGCGCGCCGGCCGTGGCCGCTGTCGGCCTCACGGAGTCGGTCCTGTCGCTGATGTACGCCGTCGCGATGGGGCTGGCGATGGCGGCGACGGCGCTCGTGGCGCGGCGGATCGGGGAGAAGGACCCCGAGGGCGCCTCGCGCGCGGCGGTCCAGGCGGTGGCAGTGGCCGTGGCGGCCTCGCTCCCGTTCGCCGCCGTCGGCGTGTTCTTCGCGGCCGACGTGCTCCGGCTCAGGGGCGCCGACGCCGAGACCGTCGCCATCGGCGCGGGCTACACGGCGTGGATGCTCGGCGGCAACGCCGTCATCATGCTCCTCTTCGTGCTCAACGCCGTCTTCCGCGGGGCCGGCGACGCGGCCATCGCGATGCGCGTGCTGTGGCTGGCGAACGGGATCAACCTCGTCCTCGACCCGCTCCTCATCTTCGGTTGGGGCCCGGTCCCGGCGCTCGGGGTCACCGGCGCCGCCGTCGCCACCACGACCGGCCGGGGGCTCGCCGTCCTCGTCCAGCTGGCGGTGCTGCTGCGGGGCGGCAAGCACCTCCGCGTCCTGTGGGCGCACGTCCGCCTCCGGGCCGACGTGATGGGCCGGCTGCTCCGGACGTCGGCCGGCGGGATCGCCCAGTTCGCCGTCGCCACGACGTCGTGGGTGTTCCTCGTCCGCGTCGTGGCCGAGTTCGGGGCCGAGGCCCTCGCGGGCTACACCATCGCCATCCGCGTCTTCCTGTTCACGCTCCTCCCGGCGTGGGGCCTCTCGAACGCCGCCGCGACGCTCGTCGGGCAGAACCTCGGCGCCGGCAAGCCCGCCCGCGCCGAGCGCTCCGTGTGGGTCGCCGGCGGCGTCACGTCGCTCTTGCTCGGCCTCGTCTCGATCGGCTACGTCGTGTTCGACGAGGCGCTCGTCCGCCTCTTTACCGACGAGCCCGCCGTCGTCGCCGTCGGGGCCGACGGGCTCCGCGTGATGGCCTACGGCTACGTCATCTTCGCGTGGGCGATGGTGCTCCCGCAGGCGTTCAACGGCGCCGGCGACACGCTCACGCCGACGTGGATCAACCTCGGCTGCTTCTGGGCCTTCCAGGTGCCCCTGGCGTGGGCCCTCGCGATCCCGCTCGGGTGGGAGGTCGGCGGCGTGTTCTGGTCCGTCGTCCCCGCCGAGTCGCTGAGGGCCGTCGTCGCCGCCGTCCTGTTCCGCCGCGGGCGGTGGAAAGAAACCGTCGTCTAGCCCCCTGCCGCGATGCACACGCACCACGCCCTCGACTACGTCGAGTTCACCGTCCGCGACCTCGCCGAGGCCAAGCGGTTCTACACGGCCGCCTTCGGCTGGGCCTTCACCGACTACGGCCCGACCTACGCCGGCATCCAGGGGCCGGACCGCGAGGTCGGCGGCTTCGCCGAGGCCGAGACGCTCCGGACCGGCGGCCCGCTCGTCATCCTCTACTCCGACGACCTCGAGGCCAGCGTGCGCGCCGTCGAGGCCGCGGGCGGGACCGTCTCGACGCCGCCGTTCGCGTTCCCCGGCGGGCGCCGGTTCCACTTTCTCGACCCGAGCGGGAACGAGCTCGCGGTCTGGGCCGAGGCGTAGGGCGCCGGCCTCGCCCGCCTCGGCGCCCCGCCGGGCCCTCCCGGCCCGCGAAAAGCGCCCCGCCGTGACGGACCCGGGCGCCCATTCCCGGTAGGGGAGGGCGGGGGATGGCCCCCCGACTCCTCCACCTCCCCGCCCGATGCGCTTCCTGATCGTCCGCCACGCCGACGCCGACACCGAGGCCGGCCTCCTCGCCTCTCCCGCCCTCGACGACGCCCTGGCCGCCTATCACGAGGGGCTCGCCCAGGCCGGCGCCCTCGTCGCTCGCTACGCCCTCGCCGCGCCCTCGGCGGGCGCGTTCTACCGCCACGCGGACGGCGGCACGACGCTGGCCGCCAGCGCGGACCCGCTCGCCGCCGGCGCCACCGTCGTCGAGGCCCGCTCGCTCGACGCCGCGGTCGACTGGGCTCGCCAGTGGCCCGCCCAGGACGCCGAGGCGACCCTCACGGTCCTCCCGGCGCCGCCCCCGACCGTGACCACGGCGCGGCCCGACGGCCGGGCCCGGTTCCTCGCCCTCCACGCTCGCCCGCCGTCCGCCGGGAAGCCCGGCCCCGCCCAGCAGCAGGCCCTCGCCCAGTGCCTCGCCGACGCCGCGTCGGCCGGCGCCCTCCTCGACACGAGCGGCCTCGGCGGCACCGGCGACGGCGTCCGCGTCAAGCACACCAACGGCGACCCCAGTCTGGTGCCCGGCCCCTCCGGCGAGGCCGACGTCGTCTCCGGCTTCGCCCTGTACCAGGCCGCCTCCCTCGCCGACCTCCAGGTGTGGGCCGAGCGCGTCGGCGGGATCCTCGGCGACGGGGCCAGTGAGATCCGTCCGGTCGTCGACGCCTGACGTCCGCCGGTGCGGTTCCGCTTCGTCGGCGCCGGTCGGCGCGCCGCGCGGGCGGGCCCCGCGGCGCCTGCGGTTCGGTGCTGCCCGCGAGGGCGGCCTCAGCGGCCCACCACCAAGCGCTGGGTCGCGGACGCGCTGCCCACAGTGGCGCGCACGAGGTACGTCCCGGCCGCCAGCCCGCGGACGTCGAGGTCCGCGTCGTTGAGTCCCGCTGCCAGGTCCCGCACCTCGGAGAGGACCCTCCGCCCCAGCACGTCCAGCACGACGAGCGTCGCGGTCCCTCGGCGGGCCAGATCGAGCGTGACCCGCGTTCGCCCTCGGGCGGGGTTGGGGGCCGGGATCGAGAGGCGGAGCCCGGCGGGGGCAGCGGGGTCGGGCTCGGCGGTGACGGGCTGGCCCACCGCGTAAACGTAGACCGCGCCCGCGCCCGGGCTCCCGTCGTGCTCGGCCGGAGCGCCGACGGCCACCCGCCCGGCACCGGCGGCCACCGTCCGCCCGAAGCCGGCGCCGGCGGCGAGCCCCTCCGGGCGGGGCAGCGTGACGGGGGCGCCCCCGCCGAGATCCACGGTAAAGGCCGCGCCCTCCCCGGCCGGTGACGGGGCGCCGACGACGGCGCGGGCACCGTCCAGGGCCAGGGCCGAGCCGAAGAACGGGTGATGGGGTGGCACCCGGACCTCGGAGCCGACGCGCCCGCCGGCGAGGTCGAGGAGGACGAGGGGCCCGGGCCCACCCTGCTCGGTGCGGGGGGCGCCGACGAGTCCGGAGTCCCCGTCCAGGGCCACGGCGGCTCCGAACGCGCCCAGCGAGCCCGTGTACAGCCCGTCGGCGACCCACCGGCCGCCGTCGAACCGGAAGGCGGCCGCCGCTCCGGGGACGTCGCCGAGCGTCCGCCGGGCCCCGACGAGCGCGCGGTCGCCGTCGAGGGCGACGGCCCCGCCGAAGCGCTGGCCCTTCGGGTCGACCGGCCGGAGCGTGGCCGTCTCCACCCAGCGGCCCGCTTCGTAGGCGAGGACGACCGCGCCCCCCGCGGGTCCGTCGCCGGGGATCCCGGCCAGGACGCGGCCGGCGTCGAGCGCCACCGCGGCCCCGAACGCCGTCGCCGGGGCTCGCTCGACGGCTCCGGCGGATGCCCACCCGTCGGGGCCGCGGTCGTACACCACGACGCGGCCCGCGGACGGGATGCCGACCGCGAGTCGGCCTCCGTCGAGCGCGAGCGTCAGCGTGTCGACGGCGCCGTCGGCCGGGAACAGGCGGGCCTCCTCGGTCCAGGCCTCGGCGCCCCCCGGCAGAGCGGTCCGCTCGTAGCGGGCCACGGCGCCGGCGCCGGGGAGGGCGGCCGCCAGCCGATCGACCCCGAGGGCCACGCCGGACCCGAAGCGGTCGCCCTCGCGGGCCGGGCCGAGGGCGAGGGAGCCCGGCTCCAGCCTCGCGCCGACGCCGAGGTCGTAGACGACGGCCCGGCCCGCCGCGGGGACGGCGCCCACATCGGCGTGCGGCGCGCCGACGACGAGCCGGTCCCCGTCGAGCGCGAGGTCGCTTCCGAACCCGTCGAACGCGCGGCCCTCGGGCTCGGGAAGGACCGTCTCGGTCCAGCCACCCGCGCCCCGCTCGAAGACGTGGACGCTCCGCGCCCTCGGGCCGGGCGGGAGGAAGCTCGTCACCACGCGGTCGCCGTCGAGGACGAGCGGGTCGCCGAACGCCCCGCTGTCGCTCGGGATCGACGCTGCCAGCGTGTCGGCCGGCGCCCAGCCCGCGCTCGTCCGCTCGAGGACCACCACCGACCCGGCGTAGACGCGCCGGTCGGGCACCTCGACGATGGAGACGGCGATCCGGTCCCCGTCGAGTGCGGCGTCCTGGACGAACGACCCCTCGTCGAACGCGAGGTCGGCGGTGAGGGGCCAGCCGCCCGGCCCGTGCTCGAACACGTAGAGGTGGCCGGGCCGCTCGGGACGGACGAGCGCGCGGTCCCCGTCGAGCTCGACGTCGGGACCGAACCCGGCGTCCACCCCCGGCGGGGTCCGGAGCGTGTCGGTGACGGCCCACCCCGCGGCCGTCGGCTCGATCACGAACGCCACCGCCCCCGGCGTGGCGTCGGTCGGTTGGACGGACGCGAGGATCCGCCCGGCCGACGCGGCCACGTCGAGGCCGAGGAACTCGCCCGACCCGGCGCGCCCGCGCAGGAGCGCCGTCTGCGCCCACCCGCCTGGCTCCCGTTCGAACACGAACACGCCGCCGTCGGGCGGCGTCCGGTCGGGGTCGCCGGGGACGGGGCCGTGCAGGAACGGCGCGCCGACCACGAGGAGGTCGCCGGAGAGCGCGAGGTCCGCCGAGCGCTCCGGTCTCGTGAGCGGGTCCGTCCGGAGCCGGGCGGCGTGGGCCCACCGCCCCTTCCGCCGTTCGAACACCTCGACGGTCGCGGTCCAGTACGCGACGACCGCCGCCCGGTCGCCGTCGAGGGCGACCGAGCGGCCCATCTCCGCGTTCTCCTCGGCCGCCGGCGGCGGGGCGACGCGGACCGGCCGGAGCGGCTGGGCCAGCGCGGCGGCGGGCACGAGGGCGGCGAGGAGGAGGGCGAGGCGCATGGCGGAGCGGGCCGACCCGTCAGGGTACAGCCCCCCGCCATGCCCGTCAGGGCACGAGGGCGCCCCTGCCTCTACGCCTCCCCCGCCGGCGCCATCGGCCCGACCTCCTCCGCCTCGTCGCCGAGGTCGGGGGAGGCAGCCTCCGGGACGGGCTGCCCGGCCGGGACCGTCTCCAGCGAGACGCCCCCGCCCGGCGCCGCGTCGATGACGACGGCGTCGCCCTCCGAGACGAGCCCGCCGAGGATCTGCTCGGCCAGCCTGTTGGCGACCTGCCGCTGGAGGACGCGCTTGAGCGGGCGCGCGCCGAACGCCGCGTCGAAGCCCTCGGCCGCGAGCGCGTCCTTGGCCGCGTCCGTCAGCACGAGGCGGACGCCCTGGCGCTGCGCGAGCTGCCGCGTCCGCGAGAACAGGATCTCGACGATCTGCCGGATCTCCGCCTTCCCGAGCGGCCGGAACACGACCGTCTCGTCGATCCGGTTGAGGAACTCCGGACGGAGCTTCTGGCGGAGGAGGAGCATCAGCTCGTCCCGGATCCGGTCCATCTCCGTCTCGGTGACCTCGCGGTCGGCCCCGAGCCGCTGGGCGATGACCTCAGAGCCGAGGTTCGAGGTCATGATGATGATCGTGTTCGTGAAGTCGACCACACGGCCCTTCGAATCCGTCAGGCGGCCGTCGTCGAGGACCTGGAGGAGCACGTTGTAGACCTCCGGGTGCGCCTTCTCGAACTCGTCGAGCAGGACGACGGAGTACGGGCGGCGGCGGACGGCCTCGGTCAGCTGCCCGCCCTCGTCGTAGCCGACGTAGCCGGGAGGCGCGCCCACGAGGCGCGAGACGGTGTGGCGCTCCTGGTACTCCGACATGTCGATCCGCACGAGCGCGCCCTCGTCGTCGAACAGCTGCTCGGCGAGGGCCTTCGCCAGCTCCGTCTTGCCCACCCCGGTGGTGCCGAGGAAGATGAACGA
Organism: Rubrivirga sp.; assembly: GCA_964229475.1. Lineage (GTDB taxonomy): Bacteria > Bacteroidota > Rhodothermia > Rhodothermales > Rubricoccaceae > Rubrivirga. The sequence goes on along the minus strand of CAXRFJ010000620.1, from coordinate 7,092 downwards.
GCCCAGCGGGCGGCTCGCCTCCTGCAGCCCGGCGCGGCTCCGGCGGACGGCGTTGGCGACGGCCTCGACGGCCTCGGGCTGGCCGACGACCCGCTTCTCGATCTCGTCCTCCAGGTTGAGCAGCTTCTCGCGCTCGGTCTCCAGCATCTTCGAGACCGGGATGCCGGTCGCGCGGCTGATGACGTCGGCGATGTCCTCGGCGTCGACCTCCTCCTTGAGCATCGCGCCCGAAGCCTGGACCTCCGCCAGCTTCTGCGTCGCGTCGTCGATGGCCTGCTCCAGCCCGGGGATCTCGCCGTAGCGGATCTCGGCAACGCGGCCGAACTCGCCATGGCGCTCGAGGTCGGCCGCCTCCGTCTTCAGGGCGTCGATCTGAGCCTTGGAGTCCTTGATCGTGGTGACGAGGTCGCGCTCCTGCTCGTACTTCGCGCGGAGCCGGTCGCGCTCCTCCTCCAGGTTCGCCAGCCGCTCGGTGATCGCCTCGACCTGCGCGTCGTCGCCCTCGCGCTTGACGGCCTCGCGGGCGATCTCCTGCGTGCGGATCTCGCGCTCGACCTGGTCGAGCTCCTCCGGCGTCGAGTCGATCTCGATGCGCAGGCGGCTGGCGGCCTCGTCGATGAGGTCGATGGCCTTGTCGGGCAGGAAGCGGTTGGTGACGTAGCGGTCCGAGAGCTCGGCCGCGGCGACGATCGCGCCGTCGGTGATGCGGACGCCGTGGTGCACCTCGTAGCGGTCCTTGATGCCGCGCAGGATGGCGACGGTGTCCTCAACGGACGGCTCCTCGACGAGGACCATCTGGAAGCGCCGCTCGAGGGCCTTGTCCTTCTCGAAGTACTTCTGGTACTCGTCGAGCGTCGTCGCGCCGACGGCCCGGAGCTCGCCGCGCGCGAGGGCGGGCTTGAGAATGTTGGCGGCGTCCATGGCGCCCTCGCCGCCGCCCGCGCCCACGAGCGTGTGGATCTCGTCGATGAACAGGATGACCTCGCCGTCCGAGTCCGTCACGTCCTTGACGACGGCCTTGAGCCGGTCCTCGAACTCGCCGCGGTACTTCGCGCCCGCGATGAGCGCGCCCATGTCGAGCGCGAGGATCCGCTTGGACTGGAGGCCCTCCGGCACGTCGCCCTCGACGATCCGGATCGCCAGCCCCTCGGCAATCGCCGTCTTGCCGACGCCGGGCTCGCCGACGAGGACCGGGTTGTTCTTCGTCCGCCGAGAGAGGATCTGGAGCACGCGCCGGATCTCGTCGTCGCGCCCGATGACGGGGTCGATCTTGCCCTTGCGCGCGGCCTCGTTGAGGTCGCGGGCGTAGCGGTTGAGGGCGTCGTACTTGCTCTCGGCGTAGGGGTCGGCCACGCGCTGGCCGCCGCGGACCTGCTGGAGCACGCCGAGGAGCGCGTCCTTGGTCACGCCCTGGCTCTGGAGCGCGTTGGCGGTCGCGCCGCCGCCCTCGGCGAGCGCGATCAGGAGGTGCTCGCTCGCGATGTACTCGTCGCCGAGGGCCTCGGCCTCTTTGAGGGCGAGGTCGAACGCCTTGTTGAGCTCGGTCCCGACGTACTGGCCGGACACGCTGGCGCCGGTCACGGTCGGCAGCTTGTCGATGGCGCGGTCCGCCAGCGCGGCGAGCGTGTCAGCGTTGGCGCCGAGGCGGGAGAGGAGGGTGGGGACGAGGCCGCCCTCGTCCTGGAGGAACGCCTTCAGGAGGTGGGCCGGCTCGATGCCCTGGTGGTTCTTGGACTGCGCGATCTCGGCCGCCTGCTGGACGGCCTCCTGCGCCTTGACGGTAAACTTTTGGAGGTTCATTCGGAGTCGGTGGTCGGGTCGGCGACGGGGCGCCGGCGTGGTCGGAGTCGGTCGGCCGGGGACGTGCCAACGCCGTGCCGGGCGGGGCGGATCTGCCAGGGTGTCAGCCGTTATTGGGAGCCGGCTGGGGAGGCAGACGGAGGGGCGGCGCGCTCGAGGGGGTGGAAATGGTGCGTCAGGGTGACGGCGGAGGGGTTTAGAGACGGCGCGGGCCGCCCGATACCGGCGATGTCCCACCACCCCACGCCGTGCCGTTCCAGACCCATTCCCCGACCTCCCGGAGCTCGCGGTCGACCTCGCCCGTCCTCCAGGCCTTCCAGTGGATCCTGGCCTTCGGCGGCCTCGCCGTCGTCGGGTTCTGGGCGGTCTACGAGGGGCTCGGGCTCGCCACGTACGACCCGCTGCCGCTCCGGCTCGGGGTGGGCGGGCTGTTCTGGGCCCTCATCGGGGCGAGCTACGCCAGCCGGTGGGTCCGCGAGCGGATCTGGAACCTGTCGTTCGCCCTCGCCCTCGTCATGACGGCCTACTTCGCCTGGCTCGGCGTGCGGAACGACCTCTCGGCCCCGTGGCTCGTCGGCGTCCTCGCCGCGTACTCGGCCTCGGTCCTGTCGCTTGCGTCGTACGCCCGGACGGAGCGCCAGGTGGGCTTCGTGATGGTCGTCTCGCTGGCGGCGCTCGCCGGCGCGCTCGGGCTGGCGCACGCGCCGCTCGTCGAGGGCGCCCTGCTCATCGGGTACGCCGCGGTCCTGTCCACGCTCATCGCGATCTCGGCCGTCGCCCAGGTCCGCACGCGGCGGGCGTACCGGGTCCAGCGTGACGAGGCCTCGACCCGGGGCCACCTGCTCCGGACCGTCGTCGACGCCATCCCGGAGCACATCTACGTCAAGGACCGCGAGGGCCGGTGCCTCATCCGGAACCGGTTCAGCGCCGAGCACATGGGGTTCGAGGACCCCGCCGAGGCGGTCGGCCTGACCGTGTTCGACCAGTCCGAGGACCCCGAGGTGGCCGCGGGCTACTGGGAGGAGGAGGACCTCGTGATGCGGACGGGCGAGCCGATCCTCGACCACGAGGAGCCCTACGCCTACGACGGCCAGACCGGGTGGATCGAGACGTCGCGGATCCCGCTCCGCGACGAGGCCGGCGCCGTGATCGGGCTCATCGGCATCACGCGCGACGTGACGGAGAAGAAGGAGGCCCGCGCGGCGATCCTCGAGGCCAAGGAGGCCGCCGAGGCGCGCGAGGCCGAGGCCGCCGCCCAGCGCGAGCTGCTCCGGACCGTCATCAACACGATCCCGGACCACATCTACGTCAAGGACACGGAGGGCCGGGCCACGCTGCGGAACGTCGCCAGCGCCCGCGCGCTCGGCTACGACGACCCCGACGCCTCCGTCGGCTTCTCCGACGCCGACGCGGTCGCCGACGCGACCGCCGCGTCCGCGCTCGCCGACGACCTCCACGTGATCCGGACCGGCGAGGCCATCCGCAACAAGGAGGAGCGGGCGCTCGGCGACGCGTGGCTCCTCACCACGAAGGTCCCGCTCCGCGACCGGGCCGGGCGCGTGACCGGGCTCGTCGGCGTCAGCCGCGACGTGACCGAGCAGCGCAAGGCCCAGGCCGCGCTCCGGGAGGCCATGGAGGCCGCCGAGGCCCGCGGCCGCGCGCTCGCCGAGCAGCGCGAGCTCCTCCAGTCCCTCTTCGACGCCATCCCCGACGCCATCTTCGTGGTCGACACCGACGACCGGTTCGTCGCGGTCAACGCGGGGACGATGGCCTACTTCCCGGGGATGGAGCGGGACGAGGTCGTCGGGAAGCGGCGGGTCGAGGTGCTCCCGCCCGAGGTCGCCGAGGAGTACCGGGCGGCCGACGACGAGGCCATCGCGTCGGGCCAGCGCGTCCACCGCGTCGTGACGACGTACGTGCGGTTCGACGGCGAGGAGGTCACGCTCGAGACGACGCGCGTCACGATCCGCGACGAGGACGGCGCGGTGTTCGGCGTCGTGGGCGTGGCCCGCGACGTGACCATCCAGAAGGCCGCCGAGGCCGGGCTCATCGAGGCCAAGGAGGCCGCCGAGGCCGCCCGCGAGGCCGCCGAGGACGCGACGCGGGCCAAGAGCGAGTTCCTGGCCAACATGAGCCACGAGATCCGGACGCCCATGAACGGCGTGATCGGGATGACGTCGCTCCTGCTCGACACGCCGCTCGGCGAGGAGCAGCGCGAGTTCGTCGAGACCCTCCGGACCTCCGGCGACGCGCTCCTCACCATCATCACCGACCTCCTCGACTTCTCGAAGATCGAGGCCGGGATGCTCGCCCTCGAGACGCACCCGTTCGAGATCCGGACGTGCGTCGAGGAGGCGCTCGACCTCGTGGCCCAGCCGGCCGCCGCGAAGGGCGTCGAGCTGGCGTACCTCGTCGAGGACGGCGTCCCGCGGACCGTCCGCGGCGACATCACGCGCGTCCGCCAGGTCCTCGTCAACCTCCTCTCGAACGCCGTCAAGTTCACCCAGGCCGGGAGCGTGTGCGTCCGCGTCGACGCGGCCCCGCCGGACCCCGAGGCGGGCACGGTCGCCTCGGTCCGGTTCGCCGTCGAGGACACGGGCATCGGGATCGCGCCGGACAAGCTCGACGCCGTGTTCGAGTCGTTCTCCCAGGCCGACGCCTCGACGACGCGCCAGTACGGCGGGACCGGGCTCGGCCTCTCGATCTGCCGCCGGCTCGTCGAGATGATGGGCGGCACGATGGGCGTCGAGAGCGAGCTCGGCGTCGGGTCGACGTTCACGTTCTCGATCGAGGCCGAGGTCGCGCCGTCGGAGAAGCGGGTGTTCCTGCGCAGCGAGCAGCCGGCGCTCCAGGGCCGCCGCGTGCTCATCGTCGACGACAACGACGTGAACCGGGAGATCCTCTCGCGGCTCTCGACGCGCTGGCGGATGCACCCGGTGGCCGTCCGCTCGGGCGCCGAGGCGCTCGCGGCCTACGAGGCGTCGGTGGAGGGGGGGCGGCCGTACGACCTCGTCCTGCTCGACATGCAGATGCCGCAGATGGACGGGCTCGACGTGGCCCGCGGGATCGCCGCGCGCGCGCCGGGCCGCCCGCCGGTCCTCGTCATGCTCACGTCGATCCACCGCGAGGGCTCGCTCCGCGACGAGGCCCGCCAGGCCGGCGTCCACGCCGTCCTCTACAAGCCGACCAAGCCGTCGCAGCTCTACGACGTGCTCATCGAGGCGTTCGACGGCCGGCCGGCCGCGGCGCCCGTCCCCGACGCGCCCGCGGGCCCGGCCCCGCCCGACGCCCCGGCGGCGTGGGTCGCGCGGCCGGCCCCCGCGGAGCCGCCCCGCCGGGGCCTGCGGATCCTCCTCGCCGAGGACAACGTGGTCAACCAGAAGGTGGCCGTCCGCCTCCTCGGCCGCCTCGGCTACACCGTCGACGTGGTGGCCAACGGGGCCGAGGCCGTCGCCGAGGTCGAGCGCCGGGCCGGCTTCGGCGAGGGCTACGACGTCGTGCTCATGGACGTCCAGATGCCCGTCATGGACGGGCTCGCGGCCACGCGCGCCATCCGGGCCTCCGAGACCGTCACCGACCAGCCCCACATCGTCGCCCTCACGGCCAACGCGATGGAGGGCGACCGCGAGGCGTGCCTCGAGGCCGGCACCGACGACTACCTCGCCAAGCCGGTCCAGCTGGCCTCGATGCGCGAGGCGATGGACCGCGCGGCCCAGTGCCGGAGCGCGGCGGCCGCGCGCGCCGACGCGGTGAAGACGTAGTCAGGCGGCGTCCGCCAGCCCCTCGGCCTCGGCCCACCGGCGGAGGCCCTCGGCCGCGCGCTCCGACAGCGTCGGGACGGCGACCTCGACGACCACGTAGAGGTCGCCCGTCCCCTTCTCGGTCTCGACGCCCTGGCCGCGCACGCGGAGCCGCGTGCCCGGCTGCGTGCCCGGCTTGATCCGCACGCGGACCGTCTTGCCGGTCGCCGTCCGGACCTCGCGCGCGGTCCCGAGCATGGCCTCGACGGCCGTCACGGTCTCGGTCACCTCGAGGTCGTCGCCGTCGCGGGCGAACCGGCCGTCGGGCGTCACGCGGAACGTGACGAACAGGTCGCCCGCGGCGCCGCGCCCGCTCGGCGACGGCTCGCCGCGGCCGGCCAGCTTGATCTTGAACCCGTCGCGGACGCCCTTCGGGACCGTGATCCGGACCGTCTCGCCGGACGGCGTGCGGACCTCGCGCGGCCCGCCCCGGAGCGCCTCCTCGAACGTGAGGCGGACGGTCGACTCGACGTCGCGCCCGCCGCGGTAGCGCGTCTCGCCGCCCTGGGCGCCGCCGAAGAACTGGTCGAAGATGCCGCCGAGGCCGCCGCCGCCGCCGAACGTGAACGCGTCGTCGTCGAAGCCCGGCCCCGCGCCCGTCGCGTCGACGCGGACGTAGGTCCCGTCGGGGGTCCGGTAGAACCGGCCGCCGGCCGCACCGGGCCCGCCGAAGCCGTCGAAGGGCGTCCCCTCGTACTGCCCGCCGTAGGGGTCGCGGCGGGCGCGGTCGTAGGCCTTCCGCTTGGTCTCGTCGCCGAGGACGTCGTAGGCCGCCTGGACCTCCTTGAACCGCTCCTCGGCCGCGGCGTCGCCCGCGTTCCGGTCGGGGTGGTACTGCTGGGCGAGCTTGCGGTACGCCTTCTTGATCTCCTTGGCGGAGGCGTCCTCGGCGACGCCGAGGGTCTCGTAGTGGTCGGGGAGCGCGGGCACGGGTCGGGGAGCGGGGCGCCGTGTGTACCGCCCCGTCCGCGGCTCCTGTTCCGGCCCGGCCCGCTCAGCCCGCCACCGCCGCCTCGAGCGCGGCGAGGTCGATCTTCTGCATCTGGAGGAAGGCGTCCATCGCCTCCGCCGCGTGGGGGCCGGTCATCCACTCGCCCATGCCCCGGGGCACGACCTGCCACGACAGGCCGAACCGGTCGGTCAGCCAGCCGCAGGCGCCCGGGCGGCCGCCCCCCGCCGTCAGCCCGTCCCAGTAGTGGTCGATCTCGGCCTGGTCGGCGCAGGTGACCACGAGCGAGACGGCCTCGGAGAACGTGAACTGCGGGCCGCCGTTGAGCCCGAGCACGGGCTGGTCGGCGAGGTGGAAGGCGACGGTGAGCACGCTGCCCTCGTCGCGGCCGTGGACCTCCTGGCCGGTCCCGGGCGTCCGCGCGACGTGGTCGATGCCGGAGCCGGGGAAGAGCGACGTGTAGTGCTCGGCGGCGTCGAGGGCCTGGCCGTCGAACCAGAGGCAGGGGGTGAGGAGGCGGAGGTCGGGCATGGGGCGGGGGCG
>CAXRFJ010000619.1:0-4700 GCA_964229475.1 Rubrivirga sp. | reverse complement strand
GACGCGGACGGCGTGGTCGCCGGCGGCGAGGTCGCGGTCGAGCACGCGGGCGACCGCGCGGCCCAGCACGTCGAACACGACGAGCGTGGCCCGGCCGGCCTCGGCCAGCGACACGGTCGCCTCGGCCGCCGAGGCCGACGGGTTCGGCACGAGCCCGCCCAGCGCCAGCCGGCCCTCGGGGTCCTCCCCGACGGCGACGGCGTTCGGCAGCACGTCGCCGTACTGGAACACGAGGATCTGGTAGCCCGCGTCGGGGGCGGTCGACGAGAACTGCCCGACGACGCCGGTCACGCGGGCCGGGTTGGCCAGGAAGTCGAGCCCGTCGATCTCCGCGTCGGCGGCGCTGGGCACGCGGACGGTCACGGCGTTCGAGGCGTCGGTCGGGTCCGAGACCTGGTACGTCGTGGCGGCCTCGAACTGCGCCGGCGGGTCGGCGAACGTCACGTCGGTGACGAGGACGAGCTCGCCCTCGTAGGCCTCGCCGTTCTGGGCGAGCTCGGCGAGCGTGACCTGCTGCGGCTCGGGCACCGGCGGGTAGGCGATGGGCTCGAACGACACGAGGTCGGCGTTGTTGATCTGGAGGAGCCCGTTGAACTCGGACAGCGTGCCGGTCACGCGGAGCGTCGCGCCCGGGCGGACGGTGTTGGCCGCGACGGCGTCGAAAAAGTCGCCGGAGGTCTGGCGGATCGTGAGGCCGCCCGTCTCGTCCTGGAGGTAGGTGAAGGCGCCCTCCGACCGCGTGACGGTCCCCTCGAAGGTCACGGTCGCACCGCTCCCGGCGGCGCGCACGTCGGCGATCGGCTGGACGACGAACTCCTCGCCGGCCTCGCGGACGATCGCCTCGCTGAACAGGTAGGCCTGGAGGGGGTTGCCCTCTCCGACGGTCACCTCCCGATCGACCCGGACCCACTCCGGCTGTCCGCCGGTCTGCGTGACGACCCGGATGACCGTCTCGGGGACGTCCACGTCGAGGTCGTCCGTGCTCCCGACGCCGAGTTGGGACGTGATCCCGTCCACGTCGAACGTGATGAAGAACACCGGGCCCTCGACCACCACGGGCGTCTCGAAATAGAAGTCCGTGGCGCGGACCCCGGCCTCCGTCACCTCGGGGACGAGGCTGGACGGGAACGACTCCGTGTAGACCGGGTCGCCCACCGGGCCCTCCTCGAGCGTCCCGTTGTACACGCTGACCTCGAACGACTCGGAGCCCGTGCTCGGCGTCGTCGTCGCGTAGAACGAGCCGCCGATGACCTCCAGCTCGGCGTCCGGCCCGGCTCCGACCCCGGTCAGATCATACGCGGACCCGAATCCGAAGATGTTGACCGCGTTCGTCCCGAACAGGTAGTTCCCCTCCCCGAAACGCCAGGTCGAGATCGTGGTGGTCCCCTCCGGAATGTTGGTGATGAAGGTGGTGTCGCCCGGGGCCGCCAGCCGGCTCGCGGTGTCGGCCACGCGGAGCGGCGCGTCCCGGGTGACGGACTGCGCCCACCCGAGGGGCGCGAGGGCGAGGACGAGGAAGAGTGTAGCGAGGCGTCGCATGGCGGCGGGCGTGGTGGGGCCGGGCGGCCGAGAAAGGAAAAGAGGGGCACGTTACCCCGCCCGAGCGGTTCCGGCAGGGGACAACGAGGTCGCCGCCCTCCGGCGGGATTGGCGGGATCCCCCAGCGTCCGCCGCCTCGGCCCCGACGCCGAGGCGGGCAGGGAGGCCCCCGAACGGCACGCGGCGGAACCCGGCGGTATCGTCCGGAGAACCCAGACGCCAGACGCCGCCGACCCCGTGCCCGACGACGCCCCCCGCCTGAAGAAAGAGCTCACGCTGTTCGACGTGTACGCGATCAGCACGGGGGCCATGTTCAGCTCCGGGTTCTTCCTGCTCCCCGGCCTCGCCACGGCCCAGGCCGGGCCGGCGACGGTCCTCGCCTACTTCCTGGCCGGCGTGCTCATCCTGCCGGCCATGTTCTCGGCCGCCGAGCTCTCGACGGCCATGCCCAAGGCCGGCGGCGCGTACTACTTCCTCGACCGGAGCCTCGGGCCCCTCGCGGGCACGGTCGGCGGGATCGGGACGTGGCTGGCCCTCGTGCTCAAGAGCGCGTTCGCCCTCATCGGGATGGGCGCGTACCTCGTCTTTTTCGTCGACGTCCCCATCAAGCCGCTCGCGGTCGCCCTCACGCTCGCGTTCGCGGTGCTGAACGTGGTCGGGGCGAAGGAGACGAGCGGGCTCCAGCGCGTGCTCGTGACCGTCCTCGTGGGCGTGCTGGCCTTTTTCGTGGCCCAGGGGCTGTTCGCCGTCGGGTCGCTGGGCGGCGAGAACCTGGAGCGCCAGTTCACGCCGTTCCTCCCGTTCGGCGCCGAGGGCCTGCTCTCGACGATCGGCCTCGTGTTCGTGTCGTACGCCGGCCTCACGAAGGTGGCGTCGGTGGCCGAGGAGGTCCAGAACCCGGACCGGAACCTCCCGCTCGGGATGGTCCTCTCCCTCGCGACGGCGACGCTGATCTACTGCGTCGGCGTGTTCATCATGATCGCGGTGCTCGACCCGCAGGAGCTCCGCAGCGACCTGACGCCGGTCGCGACGGCCGCCGAGGCGTTCTTCACGTGGCTCCCCGAGCCGTGGGGCCTGCTCCTCATCGTGGCCGCGGCGATCGCGGCGTTCGCCTCGACGGGCAACGCGGGCATCCTCTCCGCCAGCCGCTACCCGCTCGCGATGGCCCGCGACGGGCTCGTGACGCCCCGCCTCGGGAGCATCGGCCGGTTCGGGACGCCGGTCCCGGCCGTCGTCGTGACGTCGGTCCTGATGATCGTGGTGATCGTGGCGCTCGACGTGGAGGGCATCGCGAAGCTGGCGAGCGCGTTCCAGCTCCTGCTGTTCGGGCTCATCAACGTGGCCGTGATCGTGATGCGCGAGAGCCGGATCCCGGGCTACGTGCCGGGCTACCGGAGCCCGCTCTACCCGTGGGTCCAGATCGTCGGCGTCGTGACGCCCGTGTTCCTCATCGCGGAGCTCGGCGGGCTCGCCATCGGCCTGTCGCTGGCGATGATCGCGGGCGGCGTGGCGTGGTACGTCTACTACGTCAAGGACAACCCGGACGTCGAGCGCGAGGGGGCCATCTACCACCTGTTCGCGCGGCTCGGGCGGCGCCAGTACGCCGGGCTCGACACGGAGCTCCGGACGATCCTCAAGGACAAGGGCCTCGCCGACGAGACGCCGTTCGAGCGGCTCGTCACGGAGGCCGCCGTGCTCGACGTCGAGGGCGCCCGGTCGTTCGACGCCGTGGCCCACGTGGCCGCCGAGCGCCTCTCGGACCAGGCCGGCCTCGACGCCGACGTCCTCGCCGAGGGGTTCCTCGCCGGCTCGCGGACCGGCGCGACGCCGGTCACCAAGGGCGTCGCGCTCCCCCACCTCCGGCGGCCCGAGGTCACGCACCCCGCGCTCGTCATGGTCCGGGCCCGCGACGGCCTCGACGTCCCCGTCGACACCGTCGGCGACGAGACGCCCGACGAGGTCCGCCGCGTCGAGGCCGCGTTCTTCCTGCTCAGCCCCGAGGAGCCGCCGGGCCGGCACCTCCGGACGCTCGCGGCCATCGCGGGGCGGATCGACGAGGACCCGTTCCTCGACGAGTGGCGGGCGGCCCCGACCGAGCAGGGCCTCAAGGAGGTGCTCCTCAAGAACGACCGGTTCCTCGCGCTCACGCTCGACGCCGACGGCCCGACGGGCCCGCTCGTCGGCCGCGCCCTCAAGGACCTCCGGCTCCCGGCCGGCACGCTCGTCGCGCTCGTCCACCGCGACGGCGACATCGCGGTGCCCAGCGGCTCGACGGTCCTCCACGACGGCGACCGCCTCACGGTCCTCGGCGACCCCGACGGGATCCGCCAGCTGGCCGAGGCCTACCGCGACTAGGCCCGGGCCGCCCGCGACGCCGCCCGCCTCGGGCGCGCGCCGGGCCGCCGAGGCGGGCGGGGACGGCGGCCTACCTTCGTGGGGCACCGCCGCCCGCCGCATGGGACTCGTCTCGACGCTCGGCCTCGCGCTCGGCGCCTCGTGGGCGTCGGGGCTCCGCCTCTACGCGGCCGTCGCCACGCTCGGGCTCCTCGGCCGGTTCGCCGGGCTGGAGCTGCCGGGCGAGCTGGCCGTCGTCGAGACGCCGTGGGTCATCGGGCTGGCCGTCGTCCTGCTCGCGGTCGAGTTCGTGGCCGACAAGGTGCCCGTCGTCGACTCGATGTGGGACGCCGTCCACACGTTCGTGCGCGTCCCGGCCGGCGCGGCGCTGGCGGCGCTCGCGTTCGGGGACTACGACCCGGCGTGGCAGGTCGCGGCCGTCCTCCTCGGCGGCGGCGCGGCGCTCTCGGCGCACGGGACGAAGGCGGCCACGCGGCTCGCCGTCAACACGTCGCCGGAGCCGGTCTCGAACGTGGCCGCGAGCGCGGCCGAGGACGTCCTGTCGGTCTCGGCCGTGCTCACGGCGGTCCTGTTCCCGGTCGCCGCCCTCGTGCTCGTGGGGCTGGCGGTCGCGGCGTCGCTCGTCGTCCTGCCCCGCGTCGTCCGCGCGCTGCGCCGCCTGTTCCGCCGCGCGCGGGCCTAGCCGCGGGCCGCGGCGACGGCCGCCGCGATCCGCCGCGCCCGCGTCGCGGGCCGCTTGGCCGACTCGATGGCCGCGACGTGCTCCTTGCGGTGCGTGTAGGAGAGCGCGTCGAACGCCGCGCGGG
>CAXRFJ010000618.1:0-6304 GCA_964229475.1 Rubrivirga sp. | reverse complement strand
GGCCCCGACGCCGCCCCCCCCCACGCCGACGCCGGCGCCGGAGACGGACGACTTCGCCGACAGCCCGCGCCTCCAGCGGATGGAGGCCGAGATGGCCCGGATGCGGACCGAGCGGAAGGCCGAGCGCCTGGCCGCGCTCCGGCAGACGCTCTCCGGCCGCCTCGACGGCGACGGCGTCGACCGGCTCGTCGCGTTCGCCGACGCCGCGTTCCCGGCCGAGGCCGAGACCGTCGACTTCGCCGACGCCGACGGGACGCACGCGGCGGACCCGCTCGCCGAGTTCGCGGCCGTCCTCGCCGAGGTCCTCCCCTCGCGCGACCACCTCGGCGACCTCCTCGAGTTCGCCGACGCGAAGCCCGACGGAGACGACGAGCCGGCCGAGGTCGGCGCCAGCAACCTCTTCTAGGTCCCCCGGCCCCGACCCGGAGACCCGCCACACCAGCCCCCCGACCCGATGAACGGCGTCAAGTACGAGCAGACCGACGAGTACGCGGCCGGCATCAACGCCGCCCACAACCTCCCCCACGTCGACCTCCTCAAGGAGTTCAAGGCCGACGTCGGCGAGGTCCCCGCCGGGACGCTCCTCAAGGACGGGACGTCCGGCGACGCCGGGAAGAAGCTCCGGTGGGTCCAGGGGACCGACGCGGCCAACCTCATCACGGGCGTGGCCGCCCAGGCCTCCCCGGTCGACACGGCGGCCCAGTCGCACGCGCTCGTCCGCGTGTTCGGCCCGGTCCGGAAGGCGGCCCTGATCGCCGCGACCGAGGCCGACGGCTCGGAGACCGAGGCCCCGAGCGACGCCGCGATCGCCCAGCTCGAGGCCCTCAACATCTACGCGCTCTAGCGCGCCCACCCCGACCGCGCCGAGGCTCAGGCGCCCTCCCCCGCCCCACCGCCCGACGCCAAGCCGGTCCGCCAAGTCAACCTCAACCACGTCAACCGCCTGTTCGCCCCCCGCGAGATCGCGCGGGTGGCCACCGAAGAGCGCCGCGTCGAGACGCCGACGATGGACCGGTTCTTCCCGCAGTCGCGCCGGCGGAACTGGGACCAGCCGCTCATCCCGCTCCGGCTCATCACGCGGATCACGAAGGCCGTCCCGCTCGTGGCCCGCGGGGCCCCCGGCGTCTCGCTCCCGAACGCGTCGCGCGCCGACAAGTGGATCGAGCCCCAGGACGTCTCGACCTACGACGCCATCGGCGCCGTCGAGTTCAACAACGCCCGGATGGCCGACCTCCTCGGCGGCGGGGGCACGGCGTCCCAGCAGGCGTGGGCCGACGAGCAGTCCCGGTTCCACCTCGACACGCACCGGCTCACGGCCGACGCGCTCTGCGCCCAGGCCCTGACCGGGACCGTGAACTACCCGATCGCGGACAAGACGGGCCGGATCGTCGAGATGTTCGTCGTGACGTTCGGGACGGTCGAGCCGTTCGTGGCCAACTACGACTGGACCCACGCCGACACGACGATCGGCCAGGTCAAGCTCGACCTCGACCAGAACTACCGGCTCCAGCAGCGGCGGAACCGGATGAGCTCGCGGGTCTCGGTCGGCTCGACGGCGATGGCCGCGCTCTACGACAAGGTCGAGAAGCTGGCCAACGACAACCGCACGGGCGCCCGGGCCCTCGACAACGGCGACGTCCGGATCGGCCGGTACACGCTCTCCGAGCACAACGTCGAGTACTACCACCCCGGCAACGTCGACGACTCGATCCCCGAGGGGTACAAGCAGGTCATCGGGCCGGCCGAAGTCCTCATGGACGACCCGAACGCCGACGTCGTCCTGTTCGCCGTCGTCCTGGACAACTTCAAGCTGACCGGCACGGGCCAGGGGAACATCCGGTTCGGCGTGCTCAACGAGATGAGCGAGGACGGCCGGTCGATCAACCAGTACGCGTTCTCGAAGCCGTTCCCGGTCCCGGCCGTCGAGTCCATGCGCCGCGGCTCGGTCGGCTCGTCCGGCCGCGTGGCCGACGAGGCCGGCCGGCGCCCTCGCGCCCCCCCCGCCGGCCTGAGCCACCGGCGCCGCGGCCCCGCCCCCCCGCCTCGGTCACCGAGCGGATGGGGACGGGGCCGCTCTCGTGTCCGACGCGCTTCGTCTCCGACGGACTCGTCCATCCCGCCCCACGACCCGATGCCCGCCCCGACCGCCGCCGAGGTCCTCGCCGACTTCTCGCCCCGACACCGCCGGGACCTCGCCGCCGCGCTCGGCGTGGGGTTCGAGGCCGACGCGCTCTCGAAGGCCCTGACGTGGCTCGACAGCCGGTCGATCCGGAACGGGTTCCCCATCGAGTGGGACCCCGAGCCGACCGGCGACCCGAAGGCCGACGCCGCGGCCCAGACGCGGGCCCGGATCCTCCGCGACGCCGTCCTCGCCCGGGCCCAGTTCCGGGCGTGGGGCCGGGCCGAGCGCGAGGAGACGGCGCGCGACAAGCGACGCGAGGCCGACGACCTCCGCGAAGGCCTCGTCGGGGACGGCTACGACCCGGGCGCGGGCGACGCCGAAGCCGAGGCGGCCGCGCCGGCCTCGGGCGTCCCGATGGCGGCCGTCGCGGCGCCAGTCCGGTCGGCGCTCTCGCTCCGACACCGGTTCCGACGCGGGCTCTGACCGCGTGCCGTAGGGCCGGCCCCGGCCTCCCCGTTCGGGGTCCCGTTCGGGATGTTCGCGGGCCGCCGGAGGGCCACCCGGTAGCGTCCGGTCACGGCCCCAGCCCCCCCCACCTGCCCCGACGCCCGATGCGCCGCCTCGCCTCCCTCCTCTCCGTCTTCCTGCTGGCGCTCGTCGCCGCGCCGTCCGACGCGGCCGTCCTCGCCCCGACCGACGCCCCGGCCGTCGTCGCCGCCGAGGTCGCCGGCGACGGGGCCGCGGACGCGTTCGCCGCCGGCGCCCTCACCACCCCCACCGCCCCGACCATGCGCGCCGAGTTCCGCGGCCTCGAGGCCTTCGCCGGCCTCCTCGACGACGTCGACCGCCGCGTCTCCGACACGGCCCCGCTCATGCGCCGGATCGCCGAGCACGGCCGGAGCTCGACCGTCAAGCGGATCCGGGCCGGCGTCGACGTCGAGGGCCGCGCGCTGGCCCCGCTCGCGGCGTCGACGATCGAGGCGACGGGCTCGACGAAGCCGCTCGTCGACCGCGGCGACGTCCGCGGGTCCCAGTCCGTCGACTCCGGGCCGGAGCACGCGGCGTGGGGCTCGGACCTCCCGCAGGCCGCGGCGATCACGGCCGGAACCGACCAGGCCGGACGCTCGCGCGACGTCGTGATCCCCGAGCGCCAGGTGTACGGGCTCGACGCCGAGGACGAGGCCGAGGTCGACCGGCTCTCGCTCGACCACCTCGCCGGCCGGTAGGCCTCCGAAGGCGCCCCTCGTGTCCGACGTCCTCTCCCCCACCTCGACCCGCGGCGCGGCCCGGACGGCCGCCCGGCTCGTCGGCGCGCTCGGCGCCGCCCTCGCCGCGGCGTGCTCGGCCGGGGCCGACGAGGCCACGGGGAAGGGGGCCGTCGTGTTCGCGCCGCCGCTCGGGCCGACGGCCGGCATCGCGGTCTCCGTGACGCCCGGCCCGACCTCGGTCGTCGACGTCGACTCCGACGCGGCGCTCCTCGGCGACGCGCTCGCCGACGGGCCCGAGCTCGTGACCCTCCGGATGCCGGTCACGGTCGGGCTCACGTCCTACGGGATGTCCGCCGCCGAGGAGGACGACCCGTTCCTCGACGAGGTCGCCGAGGTCTCGGCGTGCCTCGCCCTCCTCCTCCGCCAACCCCGGTCCCTGACCGTGGGCGCGACCGCGGCCGTCGTCGAGGTCCCGACGCCGGGCCGGTCCGGGTTCGTGGAGGACCGCGAGGGCTCCGACCGCTACACGGCCACGTGGACGACCGCGATCGCGTGGACCGTCGCGGCCGACCCGCTCCCCGAGCTAGGCGCCGTGCCGGGCGACCCGTTCGACTCCCTCGGCCTCGGCGACCCCGTCGTCGTCGACGCCTCCACCGCAGGCTAGCCCCCCTCCGACCATGGCCGACACGCCCACCCCGCCCGCCGCCGACGCCGCCCCCTCGTCCGTCACGCTCAACGAGCACGCGAAGGCGCTCGCCGACGAGCACGAGCTCGACGTGGCCGCCCTCGTGGCCGACGAGCAGATCACGGCGACCGGCGCCAACGGCGACGTCCTCAAGGGCGACGTCCAGAAGTACCTCGACGCGGTCGCCGAGGCGGAGGCCGCGGAGAAGGCCGAGGCGGAGGCCGCGGAGAAGGCCGCCGGCTCCGGCGAGCCCGACGGGATCGGCTCCTACCGCGTGACCGGCAACCGCCCGGTCTCGACCGTCGTGGCCGGCTCGAACCGGCTCCTCCACCTCGGCACGGCCTACGCGCTCCCCTCGGCCGACCCGGCCGTCCGCGCCCTCGTCAAGGCCGGCGACCTCGCCGAGTCGTAGCCGCCCGTCCCGGGGGCCCCGCCCGGCGCCCCCACCCCCCGCACGTAGCGAACCCCGACCATGCCCGTCCAGCCCTACGGCGTCAACGTCATCGACCAGGCCGGCCTCACGCCGGTCGCCCGCGAGGTCGCGGGCGCCGTCCCGCTCGTCGTCGGCACGGCGCCGGGGACCGGCACGGCGGCCGCGAACGAGCCCGTCCTCCTCCGGACGTTCGCCGATTACGAGGCCGCGTTCGGCGTCCCCGCGGACGGCGACGAGAACGCGTACACGCTGGCCGCCGCGGCCGACGTCCTCTTCAAGCTCTACCGGGTCCAGCCCGCCGTCTTCGTCAACGTCTACGACGCCGACGTCGGCGTCCACGACGGCGACACCGACAAAGTGGGGGCGGCCGACGTGGTCGGGACCGACGACGGGGCCGGGAGCCGGACCGGGCTCCAGGTGACCGACGAGGTGTTCACGACGCACGGCGTCGTGGTGAGCCTGTTCCTCGCGCCCGGGTTCTCGACGGAGCAGACGGTCCGCGACGCGCTCCGGGCCAAGGCCGCCTCGCACACGGGCTACTTCCGCGGGCTCGCGCTCCTCGACCTCGAGGGCGCCAACGCCGCGGCCGGCGTCGCGGCGAAGGCCACGGCCGGCCCGGGCGGCGCGGCGCTCAACGACCCCTACGCGGTCGCGTGCTTCCCGTCCGTCGAGCGCCAGACGGGCACGGTCGACGGGGAGGCCGTCTACGCGACGGACCCGATGAGCCTCCACGTGGCCGGCGCCATCTGCCGCGAGGCCGCGGCCACCGACGGCGTCCCGCTGCGGAGCCCGTCGAACACGGCGCTTCTCGCCGCCGAGCTCTCGGTCCTCCTCACGCTCCAGGACGTCCGGGCCGTCCGCGACGCCGGCGTCGTGACGGCCCAGCGGTTCGGGCCGGGCGGGTTCCGGTTCGCTGGGAACCGGACGAGCGCGTACCTCGCCGGCGCGCCGACGGCCGAGAGCGCCGAGGCCGCGGCGCGCGACAGCTTCGTCCCGGGCCGGGCCGTGTTCAACTACCTCGCGAACAAGCTCGTCCTCGACACCTTCCGCCTCGTCGACGGCCCGATCACGCGGGCCATGGTCGACCGGGTCCTCGACTCGGCCAACCGGACCGGGAACCGGCTGAAGGGCCTCGGGGCCGTCCTCGGGTTCCGCGCCGCGTTCCTCGAGGAGGACAACCCGGCCGCCGACCTCGCCGACGGCCACGTCCGGTACCGGCTCGCCGCGCTCCCGGCCACGCCGATGGAGCAGGCCGACTTCCTCCTCGACGTCGACCTCTCCTACTTCGACTCCCTCTTCGCGTAGGCCGCCCGCGCCGGCCCGCCCCCGACCCCAGGACCCGCCATGCCCGTCCCCGCCCGCATCGCCGCCGCCCGTGGCTACTTCGACGGCGTCGCCTCCCAGGCGCTCGAGGAGTTCGAGCCGCCCGCCATCGAGTTCGGCACGACCGAGATCGGGAACATGGCCGTCGCCGGCGTCCTCGAGGTGACGGACCCGGCCGACCTCATGGCCATGTCGGCCACGTTCAAGTTCCGGGCGCTCTCGCCCGAGGTGGCCCGGGCGTTCCGGCCCGGCCGGACGATCGACGTCGACGTCCGGATCGCGGTCTCGGACCGCGACAACGGCGCGGCCGTGTCGCGGGCGAACCGGGCCGTCCTCCGGTGCGAGGCGAAGAAGCTCGCCGTCCCGACGGTCCAGCGGGGCCAGGAGGACCTCGTCGAGGTCGAGGTCTCGGTCTCCTACTTCAAGCTCGTCCTCGGCGCCGTGACCGTGGCCGAGGTCGACCCCGAGAACTGGGTCTGCCTCGTCGACGGCGAGGACCTCCTCGCCGAGTACCGCGCCATCCTCTGACCGCG
>CAXRFJ010000617.1:0-6820 GCA_964229475.1 Rubrivirga sp. | reverse complement strand
CGGCCGCGCTGGCGGCCCGGCTCGGCGAGTTCGCCCGCGCCCAGGCCCGCCACGCCCGCCTCGACGTGTCGGCCGAGGCCGTCGGCGACACCGACCGGCCGCTGGCGCCGACGCGGGCGCTCGCGCTCTACCGGATCGGTCAGGCGGCCGTCCGCAACGCCGTGCGGCACAGCGGCGGGAGCCGGCTCCGGGTCGTCGTCGAGGCCACCGGCGCGCGCGTGGCCGTCGTCGTCCGCGACGACGGGGCGTTCGAGGGCGCGGGGGGCGACGGCGGCGGGCCCGGGCTGGGCAACATGCGCGCCCGGGCCGAGGCGCTCGGCGGCTCGTTCGTGCTCTCGAACGGCGACGGGACGACGGTCCGCGCCGAGATCCCCATCGAGACCTGACGTCCCCCAGGTTTGGGAGGGCGCCGCCGCCCGCCCGTCCCGACCCTCCCGCATGCTCCGCCTCGCCATCGCCGAAGACCACCCCGCCCTCCGCGACGGGCTCGTGCGGAAGCTGGCGTTCTTCCCCGAGGTCGAGGTGGTCGCCGTGGCCGAAGACGGGGCCGAACTGGTGGCGGCGATCGCCCTGCTCCCGGAGCCGCCGGCCGTGGTCCTCATGGACGTCGAGATGCCGGGCGTGGACGGGGTCGAGGCCACGCGGCGCGTCGCGGAGCGCTGGCCCGAGGTGGCCGTCGTGATGCTGACCGTGTTCGACGACGACGCGCGCGTGCTCGACGCGCTCGACGCGGGCGCGGCGGGCTACCTCGTCAAGGAGACGCCGGTCGAGGGCGTCGTCGCGGCGGTCCGCGAGGCGGCGGCGGGCGGGGCGCCCCTGGCCGCCTCGGTGGCCGGGGCCGTGGTGCGGGAGGCGCGGGCGTCGCGCCGGGTCTCCCGCGAACGCGCCGAGGCGGGGGCGGCCGTCGGGCTCACGCCCCGCGAGCGCGACGTGCTCCGCCAGATCGCGGCCGGCCAGACCGACGACGGCGCGGCCCACGACCTCGGCGTCAGCGTCCACACGGTCCGGACGCACACGAAGGCGCTGTTCCGCAAGCTCGGCGTGCATTCGCGGGCGGAGGCCGCACGGCGGGCGGTCGAGTTGGGGCTCGTGTAGCGGGGCGGATTTGTGGGCGAGAAGGCGCGGCCTCCCAAAGGTGTGGGAGGGTAGGGGCGGCCGGGCAGACCGAACGTGGCGTGCCGGCCCGTGGCGGGCCCGCGCCCCCGTGCTCCCCCTTCCCCGACTCATGCGTCTTGCTCCTCTCCTCGGCGTGCTCCTCGTCGCCGCCGTCCACGCGCAGCCCGTCCTCCTCAACACCGACACGCGCGTCCCGCGCAACGAGACGGATGGCGACGGGTTCGCCGGGACCGTCGTGCTCAGCGCCGACGGCCGGACGGCGCTCTTCCCCGTGTTCCAGTCGAACGGCCAGCAGGGGGCGGTCCACGTGTTCACCGAGGCGGGCGGGACCTGGACGCACGCCCAGCGGCTCTCGCTCTCCGAGGAGCCCCCGTCGGGCACGTTCGGCCTCCAGTTCGGCACCCGGGCCGATGTGAGCGCCGACGGGTCGGTCATCGCCGTCGCCGCCGCGGCGACGGACTTCGAGCCGCCCTACGACGCGTTCGGCAACGTCGTCGTGTTCGAGGCCGACGGCAGCGGGGCCTGGGCCGAGGCGGCCCGACTCCGCTCGACGGTCGTCAACAGCAACGACGTCCGCTACGACCGGCCCGTCGTGGTCAGCGCCGACGGCTCGCTCGTCGCGTGGATGGGCACGTTCTACGACCCGTCCGTCGGCGACTACTTCCCGGCCGTCATCTCGTTCGAGAAGGAGGGCGGGGCCTGGGTGGAGCGCCCGCTGGTCCTCATCACGCCGCCCGACGACGGGCTCCTGTCCATCAGCACGGTCCTCGACCTCGCCCTCAGCGCCGACGGCCAGACGCTCGCGATGGGCGTCGGGCACGGGGTCCGCGAGACGGGCTACGTCTACGTGTTCACCCGCGACGGCGACGGCTGGACGCAGACGGCCGTGGTCGAGCCGGACGAGCGGCCGGAGGTCTCGGAGGACTTCGCGGAGCCGGTCGCGCTCAGCGCCGACGGGTCGGTGATGGCCGTCGGGAGCGAGGGGTACGACCAGTACAACGGGGCCGTCTACCTCTTCGCCCGCGACGGCGACGGGTGGGCGCAGCGCCAGGTCCTCACGCCGAGCGACGCCGGCCAGAGCGCGGGCGGCGTCCAGGAGGGGTTCGGCCTCGACGTCGAGCTGACGGCCGACGGCCGGTTCCTCGTGGCCATGGCGCCGGAGCACTTCGACTTCCCGACGACCTACCGCGGCGCGGCCTACCTCTTCGCCGACGACGGCTCGGGCACGTTCACCGAGCGCCAGCGGACGACCGTCCTCGAGACCGGCTCCGAGGACCTGTGCGGGAGCGTGGCCCTCAGCGCCGACGGCGAGACGGCGCTCTTCGGCTGCCGGAGGTACCGAAACGGAGCGGGTCAGATGGACGGCGTGGGCGTCGTGCTCAGCGGGTTCGCCGTGTCCAGCCAGGCCGGGCCGGTCGCCGAGGCCGCCCGCCTCGGCGTCGCGCCGAACCCGGTCGCCGGCGGCGCGGCGACGGTCCGCCTCGCGCTGGCGGCGGCGGCCGACGTCCGGGTCGAGGTGTTCGACGTGCTCGGCCGCCGGGTCGGCGTGCTCCACGAGGGCCCGCTCGGCGCCGGCCCGCACGCCCTCCCCGTCGCGACGGCCGGCCTGCCGGCCGGCGCCTACGTCGTCCGCCTGAGCGGGGCGGCCCGGGGCGCGACCCCGTTCGTGGTCGCCCGGTAACCGGGGCGGGGCCGTGGTCTTCGCGGGACCCTCGGCCGGGCCCGGGGGTTCGCCGTCTAGCTTGCAGACGCACCCCGGAAGCCCTTCCGACCATGGCCTACCAGCCCACGCACCCCGTCCGCTTCGTCACCGCCGCCAGCCTGTTCGACGGGCACGACGCCGCGATCAACATCATGCGGCGGATCCTCCAGGCCCAGGGCGTCGAGGTGGTCCACCTCGGCCACGACCGGAGCGTCGACGACGTCGTCCGCACGGCGATCGAGGAGGACGCGCAGGGCATCGCCGTGTCGAGCTACCAAGGCGGCCACGTCGAGTACTTCACGTACATGGTCGACCTGCTCCGCGAGCGCGGGGCGGGCCACGTCAAGGTGTTCGGCGGCGGCGGCGGCGTCATCGTGCCCGAGGAGATCGCGGAGCTCGAGGCCTACGGCGTCGCCAAGATCTTCTCGCCCGAAGACGGGATGCGGATGGGGCTCGAGGGCATGATCGAGTCGATGGTCCGGGCGTGCGACTTCGATCCGCTGCGCGGAGCGGGGGATGGGGGATGGGGGATGGGGGATGAGGCCGGAGCGTCCGACGCTCCACTCGTTGCGACCGCGCCCGCCTCGGTGGCGGCGCGGACCGTCGCGCGACGACTCACGGCCGTCGAACAGCGCGCGGCGACGCCAAGCGGCGACGGCTCAGCCCCTATCCCTCAATCCCGAATCCCGAATCCCTCCGGGCGCTCCGCGCCCGTCCTCGGCATCACCGGCACGGGCGGCGCGGGCAAGTCGACGCTGACTGACGAGCTGGTCCGGCGCGTGCTCAACGACTTCGCCGACGTCCACGTGGCCGTGCTGTCGGTCGACCCGACGCGGCGGCGGACGGGCGGGGCGCTCCTCGGCGACCGGATCCGGATGAACAGCCTCTACGGCGAGCACGCCGACCGCGTCTACATGCGGAGCTTCGCCACGCGCCAGGCGCACCGGGCGACGAGCGGGGCGCTCCGCGAGGCCATCGACGTGTGCCGCGCGGCCGGCTTCGACCTCGTCGTGGTCGAGACGGCCGGGATCGGCCAGAGCGACACCGAGGTGGCCGAGCTCGTCGACGTCAGCCTCTACGTCATGACCTCCGACTTCGGCGCGCCGACGCAGCTCGAGAAGATCGGGATGCTCGACGTGGCGGACCTCGTGGCCCTCAACAAGTTCGAGAAGCGCGGGGCCGAGGACGCCCTCCGCGACGTCAAGAAGCAGGTCCAGCGCAACCGCGGCCAGTTCTCGACGCCCCCGAGCGAGATGCCGGTCTACCCGACGATGGCCGCCCAGTTCAACGACCCGGGCGTCAGCCGGCTCTACCTCGCGCTCTTGGAAGAACTCCGCGGGCACGGGTTCGACCGCCAGTCGTCGCTGTTCGACGCCGAGACCCTGCCGGCGCTCGACCCGTCGGAGCTGGCCGTCATCCCGCCGAACCGCCAGCGCTACCTCGCCGAGATCGCGGAGACCGCCCGGGGCTACCGCGCCTGGGCCGAGGCGGAGGTCGCGACGGCGCGGAAGTGGGGCCAGGCCGTCGGTGCGAAGGCCCAGGTCGAGAGCTGGGCGCCCGACGACCGCGAGCAGCTCGGAGGCCGCCTCGACGAGATGGCCGCGCACTGGTGGTCTCGGCTGGATGCGCGCTCCCGGTCGATCCTCGAGAACTGGGACGCCGTGGCCGAGCAGTACGCTGGCGACGAGCTGGTCTACACCGTCCGCGGCCGCGACATCCGCCAGCCGCTCACGCGCGAGACGCTGAGCGGGACGAAGGTGCCGCGCGTCGCGCTCCCGCGGACCGAGGACCCGGGCGAGCGGCTCCGCTACGCGCTCCTGGAGAACCTGCCCGGCCACTTCCCCTTCACGGCCGGCGTCTTCCCGCTCAAGCGCGAGGGCGAGGACCCGACCCGGATGTTCGCCGGCGAGGGGACGCCGGAGCGGACGAACAAGCGGTTCCACCTCGTCAGCCTCGGGATGCCGGCGAAGCGGCTCTCGACGGCGTTCGACAGCGTCACGCTCTACGGCCGCGACCCCGACAAGCGCCCCGACATCTACGGCAAGGTGGGCACGTCGGGCGTGAGCATCGCGACGCTCGATGACATGAAGAAGCTGTACTCCGGCTTCGACCTCTGCGCGCCGACCACGTCGGTCTCGATGACGATCAACGGCCCGGCGCCGACGATCCTGGCCATGTTCTTCAACACGGCCATCGACCAGCAGGTCGAGGCGTTCCTCAAAGCGGAGGGCCGCTGGGAGGCCGCCGAGGCGCGGATCGCCGACGAGCTCGGGGAGGACCGGCCGAGGTACGTCCCGTTCGGGACGAGTTCGGAGTTGGGAGTTCAGGGTTCAGCGTTGGAGGGCGCAAACCCCGAACCCCGAACTCCGAACCCCGAACTCCCCGAGGGCCACGACGGCTCCGGCCTCGGCCTGCTCGGCACGTCGGGCCGCGAGCTGGTCGGGTGGGGGCTCCTCTCGGAGGACGAGTACCAGGAGATCCGGACAAAGGCTCTCCGGTCGGTTCGCGGGACGGTCCAGGCCGACATCCTCAAGGAGGACCAGGCGCAGAACACCTGCATCTTCTCGATCGAGTTCTCGCTGCGGTGCATGGCCGACGTCCAGGCCGCGTTCATCGCCGAGGGCGTCCGCAACTTCTACTCGGTCTCGATCTCGGGCTACCACATCGCCGAGGCGGGCGCCAACCCGATCTCGCAGCTCGCGTTCACGCTGGCCAACGGGTTCACCTACGTCGAAGCCTACCGGGCGCGCGGGATGGACGTCGACGCGTTCGCCCCGAACCTCTCGTTCTTCTTCTCGAACGGGATGGACGCCGAGTACGCCGTCATCGGCCGCGTGGCCCGGCGGATCTGGTCCGTCGCGATGCGCGAGCTGTACGGGGCGTCGGAGCGGTCGCAAAAACTGAAGTACCACGTCCAGACGTCCGGCCGGTCGCTGCACGCCCAGGAGATCCAGTTCAACGACATCCGGACGACGCTCCAGGCGCTCCTCGCGATCTACGACAACTGCAACTCGCTCCACACCAACGCCTACGACGAGGCGATTACGACGCCGACGGAGGAGAGCGTCCGCCGGGCGATGGCGATCCAGCTCATCATCAACCGCGAGCTGGGGCTGGCGCAGAACGAGAACCCGATCCAGGGCGCCTACATCATCGACGAGCTGACCGACCTCGTGGAGGAGGCCGTGCTCCTCGAGTTCGAGCGGATCAGCGACCGCGGTGGCGTCCTCGGCGCGATGGAGTCGATGTACCAGCGCGGCAAGATCCAGGAGGAGTCGATGGTCTACGAGCACCGGAAGCACACCGGCGAGCTCCCGGTCGTCGGCGTCAACACGTTCCTCCCGCCGGAGGGGGAGGAGGCCACGACCGAGGTCGAGCTGATGCGGGGCACCGAGGAGGAGAAGCAGCGCCAGCTCGACGGCCTCGCGCGCTTCCACCGCCGCCACGAGGCGGAGGCCCCCGCGGTGCTGGCGGCGCTTCAGCAGACGGCCCGCGAGGGCGGCAACACGTTCGAGGCGTTGCTCGACACGGTCCGCGTGGCGTCGCTCGGGCAGATCACGGGCGCCCTCTTCGAGGTCGGCGGGCAGTACCGGCGGAACATGTAAGCGCGGCCGTGCCCGCCTCGGCGTCGAGGCGGACGGGTCCGAGACTGGGGCACGTCCTTGTGGCGTTTGGGAGCGCCCCCCGTCGGCCGATGCTCGTCGGGCGCTGCCCATGCCTCCAGTGTTCCGACTCGCCCTGTTCGCCGTCGCTCTCGGTCTCGCGTCCTGCGTCACGGTCGTCTACCCCGACGCGCCGCGGCGGCCGGTCGAGGTGGACGAGGTCAGACCGGAGGAGGCCGTGCCGCCGTCGCTGACGGCCGGCCCGCTCGTGGCCGACGTGTACGTCGACGCGCGGGACCTCGACGGGGCCGTGAGTCCGGTGGTGTTGGAGGAGGGGCGGGACTACGTCGTCCGCGTCTCGGGGACGTACAGCGTCTGGGGGGCGCGCGACCTGAGCCGG
>CAXRFJ010000616.1:0-2537 GCA_964229475.1 Rubrivirga sp. | reverse complement strand
CTCCGGCCGCTCCGCGCCGGCGCGGCCGAGGCCGAGCTCCGGGCGCTCCACCCACTCCTGCTCGTCGCGTTCGCCGAGAACCCGTACTACGCGCCGCTCGACGTCGACCGCTTCCTCGCGCTCTACCGGCCCCTCCTCGCGCACGTCGACCCCGACCTCGTGCTCGTCGCGGAGCGGGAGGGCTGGCCCGTCGGCGTCGTGCTGGCCGTCCCGGACGTGGCGCAGGCCGCGCGGGGCGAGGCCGTCGACACGGTCGTCGTCAAGACGCTCGCCGTCGCGCCCGAGGCCCGGGGGCGGGGGCTCGGCGGGGCGCTCGTCCGCGCGGTGCAGGAGGCCGCGCGTGCCAAGGGCTACCGGTCGGCCGTCCACGCGCTGATGCACGCCGGGAACGAGTCCGTGCGGATCAGCCGGCACCTCGGCCGGCCGATCCGCCGGTACGCCCTGCTCGGGCGGGCGTTGTGAGCGACGGCGCGGCGGGCAACGTCGTCGAGCGCTTCCGGGCGCAGGCCGCGGCACGGCCGGACGCGCCCGCGATCGTCGAGGGCCGGGGCCGGCACCGCCGCGTGACGACGTTCGCCGACCTCGACCGCCGGTCCGCGGCGGGCGCCGGGCGGCTGGCCGTGGCCGGCGTCGGGCCGGGCGACCGGGTGCTCGTGCTCGTTCCGGTGTCGTCGGCGCTCTACGCGGTCCTGGCGGCCGTTTTTCGAGTCGGCGCCGTCGCCGTGATCGTCGACCCGGGCGCGGGGCGCCAGCGACTGGCGGAGGCGGTCGCGCGCGTCGAGCCGGCGGCGGTCGTCGGCACGCCGAAGGCCCACCTGTTGCGCCTGATCGTGCCGAGCGTCCGCCGGATCCCGAGCCGGTTCGTCGTCGGCGGGTGGGCACCGGTCGCGGAGCGGTGGGAGGGCGGCCCGCCCGTGCCCGTGACCCCCGTCGGCCCCGCCGCGCCGGCGCTCCTCACGTTCACGTCCGGCACGACGGGCCGCCCGAAGGCGGCCGTCCGCGCCCACGGGCTGCTCGCGGCCCAGCACGCCGCGCTCGCCGCCGCGCTCGACCTCCGGCCCGGCGACGTCGACCTCGCCACGCTGCCGGTCGTCGTGCTCGCCGCGCTCGCCTCCGGCGTCACGACGGTCCTCGCCGACGCCGACCTCCGCCGGCCCGGGGCCGTCGACGCGGGCTGCGTGCTCCGGCAGGTGCGCGACGAGGGCGTCACGCGATGCGTCGCCAGCCCGGCCTTTTTCGAGCGGCTCCTCGGCCACCCCGAGGCCGGCGCTCTCGCCCGGCTCCGCCGCGTCGACACGGGCGGGGCGCCGGTCTTCCCGGACCTCCTCGCCCGCCTCGGCGCGCTCGCGGGCGAGGCCGTCGGCGTCTACGGGTCGACCGAGGCCGAGCCCATCGCCCACGCCGCCGTGCCGTCGGAGGCCGACCGCCGGCGGGTCGCGGCGGGGGCGGGGCTGCCGGTCGGCGTTCCGGTCGATGCCATCGCCCTGCGCGTGATGCCCGATGCGTGGGGCGAGTCGGTCGGCCCCTTCACCGAGGCGGTGTGGGAGGCGCGGGCGCTCGGTCCCGGCGCCGTCGGCGAGATCGTCGTCGCGGGCGACCACGTGGTGCCGGGCTACCTCGGCGGCAAGGGCGACGCCGAGACGAAGGTCGACGTGGCCGGCCGCCGCTGGCACCGGACGGGCGACGCCGGCCGCCTCGATGCCGACGGTCGCCTGTGGCTGCTCGGCCGCTGCGCCGCGGCGTCGCGCCGGGACGGAGGCGTCGTGTACCCGCTCCAGGTCGAGGCCGCGCTCCGCGAGACGCTGGGCGCCCGCGCGGCCTTTCTTGAGGTCGACGGCCGGCGGGTCGTGGCCGTCGAGGGTGCCGTGCCGGACGGGCTGGCGGACGCCGTGCCGTGGGCCGGGATCG
Organism: Rubrivirga sp.; assembly: GCA_964229475.1. Lineage (GTDB taxonomy): Bacteria > Bacteroidota > Rhodothermia > Rhodothermales > Rubricoccaceae > Rubrivirga. The sequence continues at coordinate 629 of CAXRFJ010000616.1, read as the reverse complement.
ACGCCGTCGTGCCGGTCGACGCGCTGCCCGTCGACCGGCGGCACAACGCGAAGGTGGACGTGGACGCGCTCCGCGCGCGTCTCGCGGGCACGATCGCGTGCGCTCCGGCGTAGACTCCCGACCCCGCACCCCGCCGTCGTCATGCTCGGACGTCTCCGCCAGCGCCGCCGCGCGCGCCGTCTCGCCGCCCTCACCCTCGACGCGGCCCGCGCCCGCGCCTCGCGGGGCGCCGCGCTCCTTGACGACCGCGACCCCGGCTGGGCCGCGCGCGTCGACCCGGGCTCGCTCCACCTCTCCGACGGCTCGGCGTGCGTCCTCGGCCAGCTCTGGGGCGAGTACCGCCAGGGCCTCGGCCGCGCCCGCGTCCTCGACTTCTCGAGCGCGCCCGGCCGGTTCGTCTCGCCCGTCGACCTCGGCTTCCAGGCCGTCGGCGACCTCGGCGACGCCGCCGAAGCGCTCGACTACACCTACCTCACGCGGGCGTGGCGGGACGAGGTCGCCGGGCGCCAGTCGGCCGCGGTGCCGCGGAGCACGCCGCCGGCGCGGAGCGCGGACCTCGGCGTCCGGTAGCGTCAGCGCGCGGCGGGCGCGGAGGCCGGCTCGTCCACGCCTGCGTCCGGGCCGCGGTG
>CAXRFJ010000615.1:0-4374 GCA_964229475.1 Rubrivirga sp. | reverse complement strand
TACATGATGAACCCGACGGCGACGAGCCCGAGCAGCCACGGGCCGTAGCTCTGCTGCTGGAGCGCGCCGAGGGCCTCGTCGAGCCCGCCGGCCTCGTCGGCGTCGGAGCGGAGCGCGGCCTGGGCCATGAACGTGCCCGTCAGGAGGTAGACCACGCCGCGGGCACTCAGCCCCCACTGCCCGGCCCGCTTGATCGACGCACGGTGCCGGGCGGCGCGCTGGTCGAGATGGAAGTTGTCCATGAACGAGGCGCGGTAGGCCCGGACGAACTGGTAGCCGCCGTAGCCGAGGAGCGCCAGCGCGAGGAGGCCCACGATCCACTGCCCGCCCGGCAGCCCGAGGAGCGTCTGCGCCCGCTCCTCCGTCCCGCCGCCCCCGCCCTGCCCGGCCCCGGAGACGACCCGGTAGGCCGAGAAGGCGAGGCTTCCGTAGGCGAACGCGCTGACCACGTAGAACGCCCGCTTCCCGGCGCCCTCGACGTCGTCGCCCTCGCCCTCGGGGTCCGTGATGGCGAGGACGACGCGCCACAGCGCGTACGCCGCGAGGCCGACGACCAGGACCCACAGGAGGGCCTCGCCGAACGACCGCTGCGCCAGCGCCGCGAAGGCGCCCGACTGCCCTTCCGGGTCGCCGGGCCCGAACGCGGCGTCGAGGGCGAGGACGCCGAGGAGGGCGTAGAGGACGCCCTTCACCCCGTACCCGACGCGGCCGAGGGTCTCGAGCGGGTGGCGCTTGGCGTGGCGGACGGACGACGGGGCGGACGACATGGGGCGGGAGAGAGGGGCCCTGTGGACGGGCCCCCCCGGCTCCAGGATCCTCAGTGCCGCCGCCCCTTCCAGCCGATGCGCGGCTTGAGCACGAGCGCGACGGGGAGCGTGACGAGGTAGGCCGTGACGAACACCACCGTGCCCAGCAGCGCCCCGAGGCGGACCCGCCCGCCGGCCCGCCGGCGGAGGGCGGACAGGGCGGCGCCGTCGCCGAGCGTCTTCGCAGCGAGCGCCGCCAGCGCCGCGCCCGGGGCGACGGCCAGCCCGACGAGCGGGAGCGCGTGGACGCCGAACAGCACCACGTAGAGCGGGAACACCCAGGGGTCGCCGCTGAGGCCGCCGCGGGCCCACCGCCGACGCTGGCCGTACGCCGCGGAGACGCTGTCGGCCGGGAGCGACCACACGACGGCGGGGGCGTCGAGCGGGAAGCGGACCCGCCACCCGGCCTTGGCGACGGCCTGGACGAGCGTGAAGTCCTCCGTCACCGAGAACGGCAGCGCGGGGTAGCCGCCGACCCCGAGGTACGCCGACCGGCGCACGCCCATGTTGTTGCCCATCCCCGTCGCCGGGAGCCCGGCCTCGGCCGCCGCGCTGACGGCCCCGATCAGCAGCTCCCAGTCGAGGGCCTGAACGCGGTCGAAGGGGCGACCGGCGCGCTCCTCAAGCCGCGCCAGCCCGCACGCGATGCCGACCGACTCGTCGGCGAACGCCGCCGCCAGCGTCCGCGCCCAGGTCGGGACCGGGGCGCAGTCGGCGTCGGTGATGAGGACGACGTCGGCGTCGACGGCCTCGAACGCCGTGTGGAGCGCCTGCGCCTTGCCGCGGAGCTGGCCGACCGGGTCCGGCACGCGGAGGTAGCGGACGGCGTGGGTCCCGCCCGCCTCGGCCCGCCGCCGGACGACCCCGGCCGTCCCGTCCGTCGAGTGGTCGTCGGCGACGACGAGGGTGAGCCGGCCGGCGGGGTAGTCCTGCGCCTGGAGCGCGTCGAGGCAGCGGCCGATGCAGGCCTCCTCGTCCCGCGCGGCGACCACGATCGCGACGGTCGGGAGTGCCGCGTCCGGGAGCGGGTCGATGGCCGGGTGCGACCGGATCGTCCAGGCGATGCCGAGGAGGACGACGAGGTAGGCCCCGAACACGACGGCGAGCGCGACGGTCATGGGGCCGGGAGAGCGGGGAACGTCCAGCCCGCCGCGGCGAGCCGGGGCAGGGCGAGGTCGAGCGCGGCGACGGCGCGCGCCGCGGGCGGCCCGTCGTGGAGGGCGAGGATCGACCCCGGCCGGGCGAGCCCGACGATCTCCTCCGCCAGTTCTGCCGGCGTCCGCGACGGGAGAAAGTCGCCCGGCATCAGGTCCCACAGCACGATCCGCCGTCGGCCCTCGCGCGCCCACCGGACGAGGCCTCGCGTCACCCGGCCGTACGGCGGCCGGACGTCGCGGATCGGGTCCCCGACGAGCGACCGCAGCGTCCGATCGGCCCGGTCGAACGACGCCCGGACCGTGCCCGGCGACCGCCACCCGCTCACGTGCGCGCCGCCGTGGCTCCCAATCCGGTGCCCCGCCTCGGCGATCTGGCGGACGAGGTCGGGGTGGGCCTCGGCGGGCCCGGCCGACAGAAAAAACAGGGCGGACGCGCCGTGCCGGGCGAGCGCGCCGAGCCAGCGCGGCGTGCCGTCGGGGTCGGGGCCGTCGTCGACGGTGACGTAGAGGCACGGCCGGCCCGCGGCGTGCGACGGCCCGCGGACGACGGCGCCGGGCACGAGCGGCCCGAGCACGAGCGGCCCGAGCACGCGGGGCAGCAGCGAGTCGCGGAGGCGCTGGAACGGCAGAGGGGCGGGGGAGAGGTGCGCCGAAAGATGCCACCGTCCGCGCCGGGCCGCCGGCCCTCCCGCGGTGGCGCCGAGGCGGGCCTACTGATCGAGCGTCCGCCCCTTCCAGTGGAACCCGCCGAGCGGGCCGAGGACGCCGACGAGCAGCGACTGCGGGCCGTGCAGCAGGAGGTGGAGCGGGAAGACCGGGAGGAGGTGCGTCTGCCCGAACCGCCGCGCGGCCGGGACGAGCACCGGGAGCTCCGTCGCGGCCTTGATCGCGAGCGCGCCCAGCAGCCACGGCCAGAGGCCCGCCACGAACGGCGCCGCCAGCAGCGTGGCCGTCAGCGCGAAGTAGAAGGCGACCAGCCCGCTCAGCATCACCTTCAGCCGGAGCGGGTAGTTCAGGCTCTTCGACGCCCACCGCTTCCGCTGGTGCAGGAACTCGCGGGCCGTGTAGACCGGCGTCGTGAGGACCGTCGCGCCCGGGTCGGCGCAGAAGCGGACGTCGAGCGGCGTCGTGTACGCGATCTTCTGCATGAGCAGCTCGTCGTCGCCGCTCGTCACGTGGTCGATGCCCGAGAAGCCGCCGAGCGCCTCGAACGTCTCGCGCCGGTAGCCCACGTTCGCGCCGTTCGCGAGGTGTGGCTGGCCGATCCCGATCCCGCCCGCGCCGCACGCCATCACGCCGAAAAAGTCGAGCGCCTGGAAGCGGACGAACAGGCCGTCCTCCGGCCGGACGATGTAGGCCACGGGGCCGGACACGAACGCGATCTCGTCGCCCTCGAACTGGGCGGCGAGGGCGCGGGGCCAGCCCGGCGCCACGACGCAGTCGGCGTCGGTCGTGAGGATGAGCTCGCCGCGCGCGTGGGCCACAGCCTTCTCGATCGCCCGCTTTTTGTGGGCCCGCGTCCGCCGGCGGTTCTCGGGGATCTGCACGAGCCGGAGCCGGCCGCCGCCCTCCGACTCGTCCCACTCCGCCTCGGGCAGCTCGTCGCCGGTCGGGACGAGCGCCGCCGTGGCCGTCATGCGCTGGCGGACGACCGCGGGCGTCGCGTCCGACGAGTCGTCGTCGACGACGATGACCTCGAGCTTCTCGGGTGGGTAGTCGGTCGCGAGGATCGAGTCGACGCACGGCCCGATCGTGGCCTCCTCGTCGCGGGCCGGGACGACGACCGTGATCGTCGGGAGGGCGGCGTCTTCGAGGCGGGGCGTCGCATCCGTGCGTCGGGCCTCGCGGCGGAGGCCGACGGCCCACGCCAGCAGCCACGCGCCGTGGTAGGCGGCGAGCGCGAGGAGGCCGAGTCCCCAGGCCGTCGTCACGCCGGGACCTCGACGGGGGCGGGCGCGCCGGCCGGCTTCCGGGCGGCCTTCCGCCGGAGCTGCAGCTGGAGCAGGAACGGGACGCCCACGAGCGCCGGGAGCAGGAGGTTCAGCCCGAACAGCGCCAGCGAAGCGTCGAGCGCGGCGGCCGGCGCGATGCCGTAGGCCCCGAGGAAGAACACGGCCGCGCCCTCGCGCACGCCGAGGTCGCCGAGCGTGACCTGGGGGATCGCGCTCTTGGCGAAGAACACGAGGGCGACGCCCATCGCCAGCCCCGACCACGGCGCCGACGGCGCGACGGCGTGGAGCAGGAACACGAACTGGGCCGAGAACACGACGTAGCGGATGCCCGACAGCGCGAGGAGCAGCACGCCCTCGTCGTTCGGGATCTGCCCGAACGCCCCGACGGCGCGGCGGATGGGCGCGAACGGGAGGAGCGTCGTCACGACCGTCTGGGCGAGGGCCGGGAAGAGGATCAGC
>CAXRFJ010000614.1:0-7703 GCA_964229475.1 Rubrivirga sp. | reverse complement strand
GGCCTCGGTCAGGATCGCGGCCACCTCGGCGCCGACGTGGTCGTGGAGGTCGCGGGAGATCCGCTCGCGCTCGGCGCGGACTTTCTCGGTCACCTCCAGCTCGCGGACGCGCGCCCGCAGCCGCCGCTGGCTGAGGTAGCGGACGGCCGCGACGAGGGCCGCCAGCGCCGCGAGGGCGAGGAGCGCGCGGACGGCCCGCCGCTCCCACCACTGCGGCGTGACGGCGAACGCGAGCCGCGCGGGCTCCGACGCGGCCCCGCCCGAGGCGACGGCCCGGACCTCGACGACGTGCGCCCCTGCGCCCACGTCGGGCAGCGTGACGCGGCCGTCGGGCGCCTCGCGCCACGCGTCGCCGGGCGTGCGCCACTCGACGCGCGCGGCGCCGCCGAACCGGAGGGCCGCCACCTCGATCACCACGCGGTGCCGCCCCGGGCTCAGGTCCGCCAGTCGCGCGTCGCGCGGCGTACCGAGGAGGTTGACCGGCTCGTCGTCCACGGTCGCGCCGACGACGGCGACGGGCGGGGCGGGCGGCGCAGCGGCCGGGATCGCGGAGAGGTCGGCGACGGCGACGCCCGCACTCGTGGCGAGGACGAGCCGGTCGGACGACGCGTGGTAGGCCGCGTCCTCGACCGTCTGGCGGCCGTCACGGACGAGTGGGAAGCCGTCGACGAGCCGGGCCTCGCCGCCCTCGATCCGCCAGAGCGCACGGGACGTCACGGCCCAGAGCACGCCGGGCGCCGACGGACGCTCGAAGAACGCGACGACCGGGAAGCCCGCCATCGCCTCGGCCCCGACCGCCTCGGCCCGCCACCGGCCGAGGTCGAGCCGGGCGACGCCGCGGTTCGTCCCGGCCCAGTGGACGCCGTCGCCCGCCTCATAGACCGAGTACACGGCCGACGACGGGAGGCCGTCGGCCACGTCCATCGCACGGGCGCGGGGGCCCGAGAGGAGCGCGAGCCCGCTCCGGGTGATCGCCCACGTCCCGGCGCGCGTCCGCGCCACGTCCTCGACGGTCCCCGTCGGCAGCCCGTCGTCGGTCCCGAGCGTGTCGATCGCAACGAGGCCGGCCGGCGTCTTGCGGAAACGCCGAACGCCGGTCGCGTACGTCCCCATCCACAGCGTGTCCGCGGTCTCGACGGTCCCCGAGACCCAGCCCGGATCCGCCGCCACGGCCTCGATGGGGCGGAGCGAGCGGAGCCGGTGCAGCTCGTACGACGACATCGCTGGCCACAGCGACGCCCTTGCCGTGATGCGGAACCGGTCGGCCCCCGCCAGGCTGATTCCTCGCGCGCCCGTCAGCGCGAGCGTCTTCGCCGACGTGAGCGCGCCGAGGTCGACGGTGACGATGGCCCGGCCGCCGGTCGCCCACGCCTCATCGCCTGCGAGGACCAGCCGGCGCGCGGGCACGTCGGTCAGCGACGTGAGGTGCGTGCTCCGGAGCCGCGCGGCGCCCTGGCCGAACGTCCCGGCCCACAGCCCGCCCTCCCGGTCGAACGCCACGCTCGTCACGTGCGCGCCGAGCAGCACGGGGCCCGCCTCGCCCGTGTCGAGGTCGAGCGCCCGCAGCCGGGCTTGGTTGTGCCCGACCACCTCGCCGCCACGCTGGGCCAGTCTGGCAACGTGCACGATCGGCAGCGGGGCGTTCGTCACGACGAGCCGGCGCCGGGTCTCGTCCACGCGCAGCGAGAGGACCTGCCGCCCCCGTTCGGCGAGGAGTCCGACGAGGCCGCGGTCCGTCCGGTAAATGGAGAGGTACGACCCGAACGGGACAGCCGCCAGTCCGTCTACCGGCCACCGCTCGGCGCGGAAGCCCCCGGCGCCCTCGGGCGTGAGCACGACCACGAACGGCTGGCGAAAGCCGCTGACGAGCAGCCGCCCCCCGCTGAGCTCGACGAGGGGGGCGGCCTTGTGGCCGAGGCCCTCGTCCGGTCGCCCGACCCGCCACCGATCGCCCTCGCGGCGGACGAGCACCTCGGGACTCGTGGCGACGAGCCGGCCGTCGGCGTCGGCCCAGATCCGCCCGACCGGGAGGTTCTCAATCGGCGAGTCGACAGCCTCCCAATCGCCGCCGGTCCGCCGCGCGAGCCCGCCGTTGGTGGCCGCCCAGAGCGTCCCGTCGCCCGCCTCGGCGAAGCCCTGGACGTAGGCGTGCGGGAGCCCGTCGTCGACGGAGAACGTCCGAAGGCGGCGGCCGTCGTAGCGGACGGCGCCGGCGTCGGTCCCGAACCACACGAACCCCCACCGGTCGGGGTAGACCGAGAGGACGTAGTCGGAGGGCATCCCGTCGGCCCGCGTCAGCCAGTCGAAGACGGGCTGGGCGCCGGCGGCGGGCGCCGCCAGCACGAGGCCGAGAACGAGGAGCGGGAGACGCACGGGCCGAGGGAATCGGCCCGCAGGATAGAGCAGACGCCGTTACCGCCCCCCGGCCTCCCCCGCGGCCTCCCCGAGGCGGACGGTCACGGCGTGGACCTCGCCGTCGGAGACGAGCGGGACGCGGGCCGTGCCGCCCTCGACCGCCACGGCCTCGCCGTCGGCCTCGGCGGACGTCGCCCCGCCCGGCCCGTCGCGGACGACGCGGACGGCGTAGACCGTCCCGCGGGCGTCGGTCCGGTAGCGGAGCGTGTAGCCGTCCCAGTCGTCCGGCACGCGGGGCGTGAGGCAGAGGGCCTCGGCCTCGCGCCGGAGCCCGAGGAGCGTCTCGACGGCCACGCGCCACGTCCACCCGGCGGAGCCCGTGTACCACGTCCACCCGCCGCGCCCGACGTGGGGCTCGACGGAGTACACGTCGGCGGCGATGGCGTAGGGCTCGGTCTTGTAGCGGTCGGCGAGGGCCGGCGTCCGCGTGTGGTTGACCGGCAGGATCATGCGCAGGAGCTCGGCGGCGCGGTCGGTCCGGCCCGCCTCGGCGAAGGCGCGGACGGCCCAGAGCACGCCGTGGGTGTACTGCCCGCCGTTCTCGCGGACGCCCGGGAGGTACCCCTTGATGTAGCCGGGGTCGTGGCCCGTGACGTCGAACGGCGGCGTGAGCAGCCGGATGATGCCCGCCCGCTCGTCGACGAGGTGCTGGTCGACCGCGTCGAGGACGGAGTCGACGCGGTCCTCCGGCGCCACGCCCGAGATGATGGACCAGCCCTGGGCGATGGCGTCGATCCGGCACTCGTCGTTCTGGGCCGAGCCGAGCGGGGTCCCGTCGTCGTAGAACGCGCGGCGGTACCAGTGGCCGTCCCAGCCGTCCGCGTTGAGGGCCCGTTCGAGGTCGGCGAGGTAGGCCGCGTAGCGCTCGGCGCGCTGGCGGTCGCCGCGGCGCTCGGCGATGGGGACGAACCGCTTGAGGATGTGGGCGAGGAAGAACCCGAGCCAGACGCTCTCGCCCTCGCCCTCGTTGCCGACCCGGTTCATCCCGTCGTTCCAGTCGCCGGAGCCCATGAGCGGGATCCCGTGGCGCCCCTTGGTGAGCGAGATGTCGATGGCGCGGGCGGCGTGCTCGTAGACCGAGCCCGTCTCGCCGCTCGGCTGCGGGATGAGGAACACCTCGTCCTCGCCGTCCTCGAGCGCGCGGGCCGTGAGGAAGCGGGCCTCCTCGTCGAGGAGCGTCTCGTCGCCCGTCGTCGCGAGGGCGAAGGCGACGGCGTACGGGAGCCAGAGGAGGTCGTCCGAGAACCGCGTGCGGATGCCGGCGCCGGTGATCGGGTGCCACCAGTGGAGCACGTCGCCCTCGGTGAACTGGTGCTCGGCGTTCGTGAGGATCTGCGCCCGCGTGAGGTCGGGGCGCGTGTAGACCATCGCGAGGCTGTCCTGGAGCTGGTCGCGGAAGCCGTACGCGCCGCCGCTCTGGTAGAACGCCGAGCGGCCCCAGAGGCGGCACGACAGGTTCTGGTACAGCAGCCACCCGTTGACGAGCACGTCGAGGTCGGGCGCCGGCGTCTCGACGCGGACCGCGCCGAGCGTGTCCTCCCAGACCTGCGTCACGTCGTCGAGCGCGGCGGCCGCGGCCTCGGTCGTGGCGTAGCGGGCGACGAGGGTCCGCACCTCGGCCCGGGTCGGGGCCTGCCCGAGGAGGAACACGACCTCCTTCGTCTCGCCGGGCGCCAGCGCGAGGGGCACGCGGAGCGCGGCGCACGGGTCGAGGTCGGTCTCCAGCCGCCCGTCCAGCGGCCCGCCGAGGCGGACGGCGTCGGGCGCCGACGCGTGCCCGTTCCGCCCGAGGAACGCCGCGCGCCGCGCGCTCAGGGACTCGACCTCGGCGCCGGCCACGGCCACAAACGCGAGGCGCGTCCCGAACGTCTGGTTGTACGGGTTGTGCGCGAGGATCGCCCCCGACTCGAGGTCGCGGTCGACGACGACGTAGGGCGCGTTGGGCTCGCGGCGCTCGCCCAGCACCCACTCGGCGTAGCGGTAGAGGGAGAGCCGGCGCTCGCGGTCGGTCGTGTTCGTGACCCGGAGGCGGACCAGCTTGACCGGGTCGCGCTGCGGCACGAACGCCGCCGTCTCGGTCTCCAGCCCGGCCCAGGCCGTCCGCCAGGACGTCGAGCCCCAGGCGTGGCGCGTCTCGTAGGGCGCCGGCGCCGGCGCCGGGCGCGGGGTCGGCGTCCAGAACACGCCCGCGTCGTCGTCGCGGAGGTAGAGGGCCTCGCCGGCCGGGTCCGTGACCGGGTCGTTGGACCACGGCGTGAGCTTGTTCTGCTGCGAGTTGCGGGCCCACGTGTAGCCCTCGCCGCTCTCGGTGGCCGTGAAGCCGGCGGCCCGGTTGGCGACCACGTTGATCCACGGGAGCGGCGTCCGCTCGGCCTCGGCCCCGCCCCGCTGGCGGATCACGTAGGCACGCCCGTCGTCGGTGAACCCGCCGTAGCCGTTCATGAACTGGAGCGTCTCGGGCGGCGGCACGGGCATCGCCGTCTCGAGGCCGAGCGCCTCGTAGCGCGCCGCCGCGTCGGCGTGGGTGGCCGGGACCGCCTCGGGGCCGCCGGGGACCGGCCCGTTCCCGCCCGGGGCGACGGCGGCGACCTCCGCGTGCGCCTCGCCCTCGCTGACCGTCGCCGAGTCGAGCAGCGTCGGGACCTCGCCGTGGAAGATGACGCGCGCGGCCGTGTGGAACAGCGTGACGTCCTCGTCCGGCATCCCGTCGCTGCGGCGGAGGAACACGCCGCCGCGCTGGCCGAGGAGCCCGCGCTGCGGCGAGCCCTCGACCGCTTGCGTGAGCGCCTCCTGGAGGCTGTCGGCGTAGCTCGGCGGGTGGTCGTTGAGCACGACCACGTCGACCTCGAGCCCGCGGCGGCGCCAGAACGCGTGCATCCGGAGGAGCAGCCGGAACGCGTCGAGCTCCTCCATCCGCCCGATCCGGAACAGCAGGATCGGGAGGTCGCCGGAGACGCCGTACGCCCAGAGCCCGGACTGCGGGCGGACGTTCCGCTGGCGCGTGTGGTGCGGCGCGGCGAGGCGCGGGTCGCCGTAGAGCAGCCGGCTCGCGATCTCCTGCGCGTTGAGGGCCTCCTCCGCGGACAGCCCGAGGTGGCCCAGCTCGACGAGCCCGTACGTCGAGGCCAGCTCGAAGGCGCGCTGCGCGGCGTCGGGGTGGTCGTAGCGCTCGGCGAGCCGCTCGGCCTCCTCGCGCGTGTCGGCCACGGCGAGCGAGAACACGACGGTCACGCTCTGCTTGGGCTGGAGCGTGACGACGCGCCGGAGCGAGACGACGGGGTCGAGGACGGCCCCGGCCGTCCGCGACAGCTGGGCGCCGGGGTCGAGCGCCGCGGGCCGGTCGAGCGTCCGCCCGCGGCCGACGAAGCGCATCCGGTCGGTCTCGTACTGGAGCGGCGAGATGGCCGCCCGGTCGGCCCGCGCCAGGCCCTTGTCGGCGACGGCGTGGACGAGCCACCGGCGGACGTCGTTCTCGGCGCGGGGCCGGCGCGTGGCGAGGAGCGCGTTGTTCTTCGGGATGTACTCCGTCTCGACGAACAGCTTCGAGAACGCGGGGTGGCCGAGGTCGCCGGCGGGCGGCTGGAGCACGACCTCGGCGTAGCTCGTCAGCTCGATCGTCCGCGGGCGGTCCTCGTAGTTCGTGACCGTCACGCGGCGGACCTCGGCGTCGTCCTCCGGCGACACGACGGCCTCGGTGAACGTCTCGATCCAGTCGTCGACGCGGGCCGTCTCGACCTTGTTGAGGTGGACCCACACGTCGTAGCGGTCCGGCGGCGCCGCCGACGTCACGGGCTGCGCCGCGGCCGACCAGTACCGCCCGGACTCGAGGTCGCGGACGTAGACGAACAGGCCGTCGGCGTCGCGCGTCCGGTCGCCGTGCCAGCGCGTGAGGGCGACGTCGCTGAGGCGGGAGTAGCCCGTGCCGGCCGTCGTGAGGAGCGTGGCGTAGCGGCCGTTCGACAGGAGCGCGCCGTGGGGCGTCGGGTCCTCGGTGCTCGCCAGCCCGTAGTGCTCGACGCGGGCCTCGACGGGCGCGATCTCGACCGGCTCCACCTCGGTCTCGTCGAGCGGGTGCGGGTCGATCTTCTCGACCACCGACGGGACGCGCTCCTGCAGCAGGATCTCGACCGAGCGGACGAGCGGGTCGCGGTGGAACCGCTCCTGGAAACGGTTGCCCTCGAGGACGTTGGCGAGCGCCAGGAGCCCCATCCCCTGGTGGTGCGCCATGTACGACTGGACGAGCGAGAACGGCGCGTCGCCGTCGGCCGTCACGCGGCCCGGCGTGTAGTCGACGGCCTCGTAGTAGCCCATCGGCCCGAACGCGCCCGTGTCGTCGAGCTTCTGGAGGTTCGAGAGCGCCCGCTCGGGGCGGACCATGAGGGCGAGGAGCGTCGAGTACGGCGAGACCACGTAGTCGTCGCCGAGGCCGCGCTTGAGGCCGAGGTACGGGACGCCGAAGGCGCGGTACTGGTACGTCAGGTGGAGGTCGAGGAGCGCGTAGCCGCTCTCGGAGATCCCCCACGGGCGGTCCTTCGAGCGGCCATAGAGCCGCTGGAGCGAGACGGCGTTGTAGCAGGCGTCGTAGAGGAGCGTCCGCTCGTAGAGCCGGGTGTAGAGGACCGGCATGAGGTACTCGAACATGGTCCCGCTCCACGACAGGAGCGCGCGCCGCGCCCGCGTGACCCGCGTCGGCCGGGAGAGGTGGAACCAGTGCTCGGGCGGCGCCTCGCCCTTGGCGATCGCGAGGAGCGACGCGAGCCGCGCCTCGCTCGCCAGGAGGTCGTACGTGAACGTGTCCGGCCGGGCCATGCCGGCGTCGTAGCCGATCCGGAAGAGGTCCTTCTCGGCGTCGTAGAGCGGCCGGAAGTCCATGTCGCGGACGAGCGCGTCGGCCCGCTCGGCCAGGTCGCGGGCGGCGGCGAACCACGCGTCGAGCGTGGCCCGGGCCGCCTCGAGCGACCGGCGGGCAGGGCCGGCCTCGAAGCCGTCGAGGGCCGCGTCGAGGCGGCGGGCGAGGCCGCCGAGCGTCGTCGCGGCGTCGAGGTCGGCGGCGACGCCGGCCGGGAGGCCCACGCCGTCGCGGAGCCACGGGGCCACGGCGTCGACCTCCTCGACGTAGAGCCGGGCCTGGTCGGCGAGCGCGGCGGTCCAGTCGCGGGCCTCCGGGCTCTCGTCGGCCGCCGCCGACGCGAGGCCGCGGGCGAGCCGGTCGAGCGTCAGGATCCGCTCGCGCCACGCCGCGATCCCGCGCGGGGCCCGCTCGTCGAGCACGCGCTGGACGGCCGCCC
>CAXRFJ010000613.1:0-2488 GCA_964229475.1 Rubrivirga sp. | reverse complement strand
TCGAGCGCCTCCGCGAGTGGCGCACCGAGACCGCCCGCGAGGCCGCCGTCCTCGACGCCTACGACCGACTCCCCGCCGCGACCGACCGCGTCACCCGGCCGTTCGCCGACCTCGGCCTGCGGCCGCGCTCCGCCGCCGAGGCCCAGGGCGTCCACCAGCTCGCCCGGGGGTACTGCGAGGAGGGGCGCTGCGCGCGCTGCGCGGTCGGCCGGGCGCTGTACCCCGCGCTCGACCGGGTGTGAAATCGACGGAGAGCGACGGATCCGCAACCCACGGGCGCCTCGTCGGTACGAGCTTTCAATCCCGACTGAAAGTTCGCCCGTGACCGCGACCCTCGCCCCGCCGCTCTCCGACGCCCCGCCCCAAGGCCTCCAGGCCATCCAGGCGCCCGTCGCCGACGACCTGAAGGTCTTCCGGCGCCATTTCCGCGAGGCCATGCGGTCGCGCGTGCGCCTCCTGGACACCATCGTCCAGTACCTCCTCCGGCGGAAGGGCAAGCAGATCCGGCCGACGCTCGTCCTCCTCTCGGCCGAGCTGGCGGGCGGGATCACCGAGCGGAGCTACCGCGGCGCGGCCCTCGTCGAGCTCCTCCACACGGCCACGCTCGTCCACGACGACGTGATCGACGAGGCCGAGACCCGGCGCGGCGTCGCGTCCGTCAACGCGCTCTGGAAAAACAAGGTCGGCGTCCTCCTCGGCGACTACCTCCTCAGCCGCGGCCTCCTGCTGTCGCTCGACGCGAAGGACTACGACCTGCTCCACCTCACCTCGGACGCCGTCCGCCGGATGTCCGAGGGCGAGCTCCAGCAGATCGAGACGGCCCGGAAGCTCGACATCACCGAGGAGCGCTACTTCCAGATCATCGGCGACAAGACGGGCTCGCTCATCGCCGCGTGCATGGCGACGGGCGCGGCCTCGGCGGGCGCCGACGACGAGACGGTCGCCCGCGCCAAGGCCATCGGCGAGACGATCGGCCTGGCCTTCCAGATCCGCGACGACCTGTTCGATTACGACCCGGACGCCGCGGCCGGCAAGCCCGTCGGGCTCGACCTCCAGGACCGCAAGATGACGCTCCCGCTCATCCTCGCCCTGGACCGCGCCGACGACGCGACGCGCAAGCGGGTCCGCAAGATCGTCCGCAGGCGGAAGAAGAGCCGGGCCGACGTCCGCGAGGTCGTCCAGTTCGTGACCGCGTCCGGCGGGCTGGCGGCGGCGCGGGACCGGATGGAGGCGCTCGCCAACGAGGCGGCCGAGGCGATCCGCACGTTCCCGCCGTCGGAGGCCCGCGACGCGCTCGTGGGGCTCTGCGCCTACGTCGTGGCCCGGACGGTCTGAGCCCCGCGGCCTCGGCCCTCAGGCCGATTCCCCGTGCGCCGGCCCCTCCGGGGGCGCTACGTTGCGGCATCCCCCCGCACCATGACGGCTCACCTCCTCGGCACCGGCTCCGCGAACGCCGGTCCGGACCGGACCACCACGATGCTCGCCGTCGAGCACGAGGGGCGGCTCGTGCTCGTCGACTGCGGCGGCGACGCCATCCAGCGGATGCAGGCCTGCGGGCTCGACCCGCTCGCCATCGACGCCGTCGTCCTCACGCACGAGCACCCCGACCACATCTCGGGCTACCCGCTCCTGCTCGAGAAGTTGTGGCTGATGGGCCGCCGCGAGCCGCTCCCCATCTACGGGCCGGCCGCCACGCTCGAGAAGGCGCGCGCCCTGTTCGCCATCTTCGACACGCTGAAGTGGACGGACATGCCCGAGCGGCACTTCCACCCGGTCGAGATGCGCCCCGGCGCCCCGGTCATCACGCTCGGCGGGCTCGACGTCACGGCCGCGCCCGTCGACCACCCGGTTCCCACGATCGGCCTGCGGTTCGAGGCCGACGACCGCGTGCTCGCCTACTCCTGCGACACGGCCCTCTCCGGCGCCGTCGTCGAGCTGGCGACCGGGGCCGACGTGCTCATCCACGAGGGAACGGGGTCGCTGCCCGGCGTCCACAGCTCGCCCGAGGAGGCCGCCGAGGTCGCCGTCCGGGCCGGCGCCCGGCGCCTCGTCCTCGTCCACGCCCCCGTCGGCGCCTCCGATGACGGCCTCGCGCAGGCCCGCGCCACGTTCGCCGCCACCACGTGGGGCCACGACGGCGACCGCGTCGAGGTCTGACGGCCGACCGAGGCCGCCCGCCGTCCCCTTACCGGACCACCGTCACGAGGTCGGGCACGAGGAACGCCTCCGGGTACTGCTGGCGGACGAGAGCGAGGGCCTGCTCGGCCTCGGCCCGCGTCGCGAAGGCGCCCATCCGGACGCGGTAGTACGGCTGCAGGTAGGCCACGAGCACCTCCATCTCGCGGGGCGCCCCCGACGACGACGACCGGGCCCGCCCCCACCACGCGACGGCCTCGGACCGGACGCTCTCGGCGGCGTCGCGGCTCGCGCTGGAGAAGATCTGGACGCGGTACCCATCGACCTGCTGGGCCTGCGGCTCTTGGGGGGC
>CAXRFJ010000612.1:0-6080 GCA_964229475.1 Rubrivirga sp. | reverse complement strand
ACCGCCTCGGCGACATGGACCTCGCGCTGACGCCCTACACCGTGTTCCTCCCGGTCGAGGACGGCCGCGTGAACACGCCGGAGCTGTTCGAGCCCCAGCGCGACGTCATCTACTACGAGGAGTTCTACACGGGCCGCAACGAGCGGCGCTTCCAGGGCGGCCGGCTCGATTTCGGCCTCGCCTTCGACCGGGGGCTCGACGAGGTCGACGTCCGGGCGTTCCTCGCGCGCCTCCGCCCGACCGACTTCACGACGACGCCGACGCGGCTCCTCGGCGGCGGCCGGGTCGGCGCGACCACGCCGCCGCTCGGCCCGGTCCGCGCCACGGCCGGCGTCAACTACGTGAGCGTGTGGGACGACCTCGACTCGGGCACCGCCAACGAGGGCATCCGCAACCACGTCGCCACGGTCGACGCCGACGTGTCGGTGCTCGACGGCGACGCGCTGGCGCTCTCGGTCGTCGGCGAGGGCGGGTGGTCGGTCGCCAAGCGGGCCGAGCGGCTCGACGACGGCGCCGAGGCCGGCGAGCCGCTCCTCCGCGAGACCGACACGTTCGTCGAGGCCGGCCTCCGCGCCGAGCTCCCGCGCCAGGACGTCACGCTCTCGGCCCTGTTCGTCGATGTCGGGCCGGACTTTTTCAGCGCCGCCGCCCAGAGCAAGCGCGTCGACTACACGCGCGCCCGGAGCCTGTTCAACCGCGTCGGCAACGACCGCGTGCTCCGCCCGATCGGGCTGTTCGACCTCACGCGGGACCCGCAGATCTACACGTACCGGGTCGAGCAGGGCCTGATGCGCTACGACCCGCGCTACAACAACGCGCTCCCGTACGGCCGTGCCACGCCGAACCGCCGGGGCGTCCGCCTCGGCGGCGTCTACGAGCCGGCCGGCGGGCCGGTGGCCGCCGAGCTCCTCGTCGCGCTGCTCCGCGAGATCCGCGGGCAGGGGACGGCCGAGCTCAAGGACTTCGCCCTCGCGCGCGCGGCCGCCGACGTGTCGCTGGCCCCGCTCGTGGGCTCCCGCCGCGGGCTGGCACTCACGCTCGGCGCACAGCTCGAGAGCACGAGCCGCGGCGGCGCGCCCATCGAGGCCGTCGACCTCACGTCGGTCCTGGTCGAGGCCGGCCTGACGGCCGAGGTCTACGACCGCCTCGACCTGCTGCTCGGCGCCCAGGCGCGGTCGTCGAGCGGGCGCGACTACGTGCCCCAGATCGTCGACTTCAACGACGTCCGCGACTTCCCCGGCCCGTTCGTCACCGACGACCGCGAGCGCCTCCTCGGCGCCGGCCTCCGCTACCGGTTCGGCGAGGGCGCCTACCTCACCGTCCAGTACCAGACCTACACGTACGGCGACGACGCGACGCCGGACGACGACTACTCGATCGGGCAGGTGTTCGCGCTCTACTCCACGTCCTTCTAGGCCGATGCCCCGCCCGCTCCTGCTCTGCCTCCTCGCGGTCGCCGTCGCCGGCTGCGACCACATGACGGACCCCGACGGCCCGAGCCTCGTCGACCGGTTCGGCGACTTCGCCCTGCTCGAGCCGCTCGAGGCCAGCACCGGGGCCGTCGACTTCGCCGCGGGCGAGGCCGTCACGTTCTCGGCCCGGTTCAACAAGCAGACCGACTGGGTCCTCGAGATCGTCGGCCAGCAGAGCGGCGCGGTCAAGCGGATCGAGGGGTTCTCGAACGAGCTGTCCGCCGCGAACGCCAGCTGGCGGGGCGGCACCACCGAGCTCCCGCTCTTCAAGGACGAGCCCGTCACGGCGTCGCTGTTCTTCCCGGACGAGGCGGGCTCGGACACGACGCGCGTCGAGCTCGCCGTGCTCTCGCCCCGGACCTACCCCGGTGACGTCGTGGCGGCGTTCGAGGGTGGCGACAACATCCGCCTCGGCAACTTCGAGTTCGAGCTGCAGAACTTCGGCATCAGCGCGGAGGTGCCGCCGGCCCAGGGCGACGGGTTCTACCTGTTCCGCGGGACCGACAACGTGGTGAACAACTTCTTCGTGGGCCTCGTGGAGCTGCTCCCGACCGGCGGCGACTCGTACCACGCCGTCCCGACGACCGTGCCGGAGGACCTGTACCTCAACTTCTTCCTCTACGGCTTCGACACCCCGAACACGATCGCCGTGGTCCAGGTGATCGCCGACGCCAACGGGAACGGCGTGTTCAACGACGGGACCGACACGGTCTTCCCCTTCGGCGACGTGCCCATCGACTTCACGGGCTGGCGGGCCTTCTCGAAGCCCCTCAGCGAGCTCGGCCTGACACAGCAGCAGGCCGGCGAGATCGTCAACGTCCGCGTGCTCCTCATCTCCGACAACAACAGCCAGCCGTCGCCCCCGCTCCAAGTCGAGTACGGGATCGACTACGTCACGTTCACCGCCGGGGGGCCGCTGCAGCTCTAGCCCGCCACCGTCGCCATGCGCTCCCGCCCGATCCTCGCCCTCGCCGTGCTGGCGCTCGCCGTCTCCGGCTGCGTCCGGTTCCAGGCGCGGCCGCTCTACGCGGGCGTCGCGCCGGCCCCGGCCCCGGAGCGCCCGCGCACGCTGGCGCTCGCCGTCGAGCCGACGATCTACGCCGACGCCGACGACGACCAGGTCTGGTTCCAGGACGACGCGCGCTGCACGCAGGGCGCGCTGACGGAGGACGTCGTGTTCGAGGGCGAGCGGGCCGTCGCCGTGTCGTGGGACCGCGGCGCGGAGGGCTGCGAGTGGGCCGGCCTCGGGTTCGGCTGGGACAACTGGGCGGGCAAGGACCTGTCGGAGATCCTGCCGTACGCGGCCGTCCAGATGCGCGTCCGCGCGGCCGAGGGCCGGATGTTCGGCCTCCCCATCGTGCTCACGTTCGAGGACTACGGCGGCGGGATGGGCTTCGCCTACACCGACAACAAGTACTTCGAGCGGCCTTTCATCGACGAGGTGTGGCAGACCGTCACGGTCCCGCTCGCTGACTTCGACGTGGCCGCCGCGGGCGCCCGGCCGCTCGACCCGACGAACGTCAAGCAGCTCATGCTCGAGCTCCAGCAGTCGGGCCGCATCTACCTCGACGACGTGCAGCTGGTGTGGTACGAGCCCCAGCCGCAGGAGCCGTGGATCGTGCTCCCCGAGCGCCCGGACCCCGCGGCGCTCCCGATCACGCTCTTCGACGACGCGTTCATCAACGACGACGGCTGGGGCCTCCTCGACGACGGCTGCCAGGCGGTCGAGACCGTGCCCGAGGCGGGGCGGGGCGAGGTGCTCCGGATGCGGTGGGACGTCCGCCCGGACGGCTGCTACGAGGGCGCCGTCGGCGTCAGCTGGGACCAGTGGTACCCGATCGACGTCTCGCCCATCGCCGAGACGGCCGCGATCCGGTTCGACGTCCGCCTCGCGTCGGGCTCGGCCGGGCAGCTCCCCGTCCGCGTCGCGCTCGAGGACTACGACCGCCAGACGTCGCAGGTCGTCCTCGACGGCCGGTTCACGGAGGCCGGCGCGTTCTCGGCCGACTGGCAGACGGTGACGATCCCGTTCGCGGCGCTCCGGGGCGGCGGCCGGGACGTCGCCGCGGCGCCGGCCACCGTCGGCGACCTCCCGGGGGGCCCGGGCGGCGCCGACCCCGCCCGGATCAAGCAGCTCGTGTTCTTCCTCGACGAGGCCGGCGAGGTCTGGATCGACGACCTCCGCCTCGTCTCCGCCGAGTAGCCGCCGCCTCGCGGTCCGTGTCGTGATGCCCACCGTCCCCATGAGAGCCCTCGCCGTCGCCGTGCTGCTCGCGGCCGCGCCCGCCGCCGCCCAGGAGCGGTCCGCCGAGACGGGGTCCACCACCGACCGCCCGGCGGCGTCCGGCGTCATCGAGGCCGGGCCGCGGTTCGAGGGGGCGATCCCCGTCGAGCTCCGGCGGACGGACGCCGGCGGGTGGACGCTGCTCCGCGGCGGCGAGCCGTACTTCATCCGCGGCGTCGGCGGGACGACGTACCTCGACCGGGCCGTCGCGGCCGGCGCCAACTCGGTCCGGACGTGGGGGGCGGGCGAGGCCATCGCCATCCTCGACGAGGCCCACGAGCGCGGGCTCTCGGTCGTGTTCGGGCTGTGGGCCGGCCAGGAGCGCCAGGGCTTCGACTACGACGACGCCAACGCCGTCCGCGCCCAACTGGCGCGGTTCCGGGAGGTCGTCCGCGTCTACAAGGACCACCCGGCGATCCTGATGTGGGGGCTCGGCAACGAGAACGACCTGTTCTACACCGACCTCAAGGTGTGGGACGCCCTCAACGACATCGCCGAGATGATCCACGAGGAGGACCCGAACCACCCCGTCATGCACGTCACGGCCGGCCTCGACGTGGCCGAGGTCCAGCTCATCATGGACCGCGCCCCGGCCATCGACGTGTACGGCGTCAACACCTACGGCGAGCTGGTCGGCGGGACCCGGGAGTTCCGGTCGTACGGCTACGAGGGGCCGAGCGTCGGCCGCCAGCTCCGCCGCGCGGGCTGGGACGGGCCGTACGTGATCGCGGAGTGGGGGCCCGACGGCCACTGGGAGGTCCCGCGGACGGCGTGGGGCGCGTCCATCGAGCAGACGAGCCACGAGAAGGCGCGCGTCTACCGCCTCCGCTACGAGCGCGGCATCGCCGCCGACACGACGCACATCCTCGGCTCGTACGCCTTCCTCTGGGGCGACAAGCAGGAGACCACGCCGACGTGGTACGGCATCTTCACCCCGGGCGGCTACGAGACGGAGGTCCTCGACGAGCTCCAGCGCTTGTGGACCGGCGCCTACCCGGCCAACCGCGCCCCGGCCCTCACGGCGTACACCGCCGACGGGCGGGACCGCTACGCCAGCCTCGTCGTCGAGCCGCAGGCGCGGGTCACGTTCGAGGCGACCGTGACGGACCCCGACGGCGACGCCCTCCGGTACGAGTGGGAGCTGCTCCCGGAGAGCACCGACATCCGCGCGGGCGGCGACGCCGAGGAGCGGCCCGACGCCGTCGCCCTCTCGGTCGTCCGCCGCGAGGGCGGGACGCTCGCCATCCGCGCGCCGCGCGTCGCCGGCCCGTACCGCCTGTTCGTCTACGCCTACGACGGCGCCGGCAACGTGGCGACGGCCAACTTCCCGTTCCACGTCGGCCCCGTGCCCACCCCGACCGCCGCCCGATGACGCGCGCCCCCCTCCGTGCCGCCGCGCTCGCGCTGCTCGCCGCCGCCGGCGCGGCGGGCTGCGACAACTCCGTCGAGCAGGCCATCCCGGACCCGACGGCGACGCCCGCCGGCTGGTCGCTCGTCTGGGCCGACGAGTTCGACGGCGACGCGCTCGACGACACGAAGTGGACGCTCCAGATCGGCGACGGCTGCCCGGCCCTGTGCGGGTTCGGCAACAACGAGCTCCAGCTCTACACGGCCGACAACCACGAGGTCAGCGGCGGCACGCTGAAGATCACCGCACGCCGGGAGGTGTCGGGGACGGACACGACCTACACCTCGACGCGGATGAACACGCAGGGCAAGGCGTTCTGGACGTACGGCCGCTACGAGGCCCGGATCAAGCTGCCGGTGGGCCAGGGCATCTGGCCCGCCTTCTGGATGTTCTTCGAGGAGGACACCTACGGGGGGTGGGCCGCCAGCGGGGAGATCGACATCATGGAGTACCTCGGCGACGAGCCGGGCGAGGTCTTCGGCACGCTCCACTACGGCGGCCCGGCGCCTGCCAACGTGTTCTCGGGCGCGCCCTTCCAGCTCTCCTACGACACGTTCGACGCCGACTTCTACGTGTTCGCGCTGGAGTGGGAGGAGGGCGAGATCCGGTGGTACGTCAACAACGTGCTGTACCAGACGCAGACCTCGGAGGACTGGTACACGACCGGCAGCGACGACCCCGCGGCCCCGTTCGACCACGACTTCTTCCTGCTCCTCAACGTGGCCGTGGGCGGCAACCTGCCCGGCCCGCCGAGCGCGTCGACGCCGTTCCCGCAGACGATGGAGGTCGACTACGTCCGCGTCTACGAGCGGGCGGACTAGCGGCCCGCTCCGCCTCGGCGGGCCCGCGCGGGCCCCGAGGCGGGCGGGCTCCGCTCAGCGCCCTGGCGGCACGTCGGCCGCGACGCGGGCGCCGG
>CAXRFJ010000611.1:0-3257 GCA_964229475.1 Rubrivirga sp. | reverse complement strand
GGGCGTCCGATCGGACGCCCCCCGGTGGTCCGATCGGATCAGGGGGCGGCGCCGGGGACGGGCCACCTTGGGGAGGTCGCCCGTGCCCCCATGCGCCTCGCACTCCTCGCCCTCGTGGCCGCCGCGGCGGCCGGCGCTCAGCCGGTCCCGGACGTCCTCCCTCGCCTCCGCGGTCCAGAGCTCGCGGTCGCGGGCCCCGCGCCCGTCCTCCTCGCGCCCGCGGACTGGGAACCGCCGCCCGCGCTCGTCGCCGCCGGGATCGCGCTCGACGGCGTCCTCCTGGTCGGCGGGACGGCGGTCGCCGTGTGGACGGCCGTGGCCGTCTCCGACGCGCTCCCCGAGGCGGGGCTCGCCGCGCCGGCGGTGATCGGGATGGGGGGCCTCGTCGTCCTCGGCGGGACCGCGCTCGCCGTCGTGGGCGGCCTCGACCTCGTCCGCGTGGTACGGGGCGACGACCCGTTCCTCGCCCGGATGTTCGACCCGACGCGCCCGCCGCGCCGGCGGCCGCCGCCCCGGTTCCCTCCGCCCGGCCGGCCGCCCTGGAGCCCGCCCCGGTCCTGACCCCGCCCGCCTCGGCGTCGAGGCGGGCGGAGCTACGTGACCGACACCTCCGCCGGGTCCGGCACGACGGTGTCGAGCACGCGGGCCGACGACAGGACGCCCGGCATCCCCGCGCCCGGGTGCGTCCCCGCGCCCACGAGGTAGAGCCCGTCGACGTCCTCGCTCGCGTTGTGCGGGCGGAAGTAGGCGCTCTGGAGGAGCTGCGGCTCGAACGAGAACGCCGCGCCCTTGACCGAGAGGTAGTCGTCCAGGAAGCCCTGCGGCGTGAGCGTGAGGCTCGCCGTCACGTGATCACCCAGTCCGGGGAGAACCGTCGCCTCGAGGTAGTCCTGGACGCGCTGGCGGTAGCGCTCGGTCTCCTCGCTCCAGTCGGTGCCCGAGTCGAGGTGCGGGACGGGCGAGAGGACGTAGAACGTGTCGTGGCCCTCGGGCGCCATGCTCGGATCCGTGGCCGTCGGGCGGTGGAGGTAGAGCGAGAAGTCGTCGGCGAGGACCTTCTTGTGGAAGATGTCGTCGAGGAGCGCCTTGTAGCGCTCGCCGAGGAGGATCGTGTGGTGGGCGACGTCGTCGTAGGTCCGGTCCGTCCCGAAGTACCAGACGAACAGGCTCATCGAGTGCTTGGCACGCGCGATCCGCTCGTCGGTCCACGTCGTCCGGTGCTCCGGCGCGACGAGCTCGCGGTAGGTCCACGCCGCGTCGGCGTTGGAGACGACGACGTCGGCCTCGAGTGTCTCGCCGGACTCGAGCCGGACGCCGGTGGCGCGGGGCTTTTCGCCCGTGCCGTCGACGGTGATCTCCTCGACCGTCTCGCCGAGGCGGAGCGTCCCGCCGTGCCGCTCGAACAGGTCGGCGATGCCCTGGACGACGGCGCCGGTCCCGCCCATCGCGTACCACACGCCCCAGTGGCGCTCCAGGAACGCGATGAGCGCGTAGATGCTCGTCGTCGAGAACGGGTTGCCGCCGACGAGGAGCGGGTGGAAGCTGAACACCTTCCGGAGCCGCCGGTCCTTGATGTACTTCGAGACGAGGCCGTAGACCGTCCGGTGGCTCTCGAGCGCCACCATGCTCGGGACGATCTTCGCCATGTGCGCGGCGCGGTCGAACGGGACGTGGCCGAGTTCGAGGAAGCCGGTCTCGAAGATCTTCTCGCTCTTGGCCAGGAAGCGCCGGTAGCCCGCGACGTCGGCCGGGTTGAACCGGGCGATCTCGCGCTCCATCGCGTCGGCGTCGCCGGTGTAGTTGAACGTCTCGCCGTCGTCGAAGCGGATGCGGTAGAACGGCGTCGTCTCGACGAGGTCGACGTGGTCGGCGCGGTCCTCGCCGGCGAGGGCCCAGAGCTCGTCGAACAGGAACGGCGCCGTGATGAGCGTCGGGCCCATGTCGAACGTGTAGTGGCCGCCGTCGGGGCCGGGGACGCGCTCGACGCGCGCCCGCCCCCCCGGCTGGTCGAGCCGGTCGACGACGGTCACGCGGTAGCCGCGCGTGAGGAGGCGGACGGCCGCCGCCAGCCCGCCGAACCCGGCGCCGATGACGACGGCGTGGGGCGCGTCCGGGCCGGCCTCGACGGGCCTCCCCCCGGTGCGGAGGCGAGCGTCGGAGCGGGTGGCGAGGCGGCGGATCCAGGACACGGCAGGCGGGAGCGGAGCGGCCGGACTACCCGCCCCCGCCGCCGCCGTTCCGGATCGCCGGGCGCCCGGGCGAATGGGGGGAATCCCCACCCCACGGCACGGGGAGGAACTGAGTCCCGGACGCTCCGTACCGGCCGCCTCTGTGGGTGGCCCGTCCCGCACGGAGGTCCGTTTCCTCCCTCCCCTGCGCGTCCTGTGACGGACCTCCCCGCCGCCGCCGTCCCCTACC
This sequence comes from Rubrivirga sp., assembly GCA_964229475.1. Taxonomy (GTDB): domain Bacteria; phylum Bacteroidota; class Rhodothermia; order Rhodothermales; family Rubricoccaceae; genus Rubrivirga. Next base: position 839 of record CAXRFJ010000611.1, on the reverse strand, counting down.
CCGCCCTGCGTCTCGACGCCGAGGGGCGCGTGGTGGAGCTCAACGCGCTGGCGGAGGCCGTCTTCCCGGTCGACCCGGTCGGCCAACCGTTCGGAGCGCTGTTCGAGGAGCGGGCGGCCCTCCCGTCCGCGCCGGGGCCGCTCCAGGACTGGCTCGCCGACGGGCGCGCGCTGACGGTCCACGACGCCCGGGGGCAGGCGCGGTACCAGGCGCGGGCGCAGGCGTGGGGCGACGGCGGCCTCGTGGTGCTCGTGAGCCTGGCGGTCCGCGGCCCCCGCCAGATCGACGTCGACCTGCTGGCGAAGGCCGTCGACGCGGCCAACAACTCCATCGTCCTCGCCGACCTCCGCCGGCCGGACGACCCGCTCGTCTACGCCAACGAGTGGTTCCTCGAGTTCACGGGCTACACGGCCGACGAGGTGATCGGGAAAAACTGCCGGTTCCTCCAGGCCCGGGGCGGCGAGCGCGACGAGGCCGGCGGGGGCCAGGGCGAGGCGCTCGACGCGATCCGCCGCGGGATCGCCGAGGCCGAGCCGGTCGGGGGCGTCGTGCTCCGCAACTACAAGAAGGACGGGACGCTCTTCTACAACGAGCTCTACCTCACGCCCATCCGCGACGAGGCGGGCGTCGTGACGCACATGATCGGCGTCCAGAACGACGTGACCGCGCGCGTCGAGGCGCAGCGGGAGCGCGAGCGCGAGGCCGACCGGCTCCGGGACATCTTCGCGGCCTCGGCGGCGCCGCTGGGCCTGCTGGAGCGCCGGCCCGACGGCGCGCTCGCCCACGTCCTGCTCAACGAGGCCGCCGAGGCGCTCCGGCTCTCCGACGCCGACCTCGAG
>CAXRFJ010000610.1:0-4955 GCA_964229475.1 Rubrivirga sp. | reverse complement strand
CTCCGGCCGGGAGCGGCGGTACCTTGCGGCATGGCCCACCTCCTCGACTTCGAGAAGCCCCTCGCCGACCTCGAGGCCAAGCTCACCGAGCTCCGCGCCTTCGAGGCCGAGGACGGCTCCGTCGACCTCTCCGCCCAGGTCGCCGCGCTCGAGACCCGCGTCGACACGCTCCGGCAGTCGATCTACCGCGGGCTCACGCGGTGGCAGCGCGTCCAGCTCGCCCGGCACCCCGAGCGGCCCTACACGCTCGACTACGTCAGCGACCTGACCGACGGGTTCATGGAGCTCCACGGCGACCGGCTCTTCGCCGACGACCGGGCGCTCGTCGGCGGCCCGGCCACGTTCCGCGGCTCCCGCTTCGGCTCGCGCGACCGAGCCGTCATGGTCCTCGGCCACCAGAAGGGCCGCGACACGAAGCAGCGGAAGGAGCGCCGGTTCGGGATGCCGAACCCCGAGGGCTACCGGAAGGCCCAGCGGCTCATGGAGATGGCGGCCAAGTTCGGCAAGCCCATCATCACGTTCCTCGACACGCCGGGCGCCTACCCGGGGCTCGAGGCCGAGGAGCGCGGGCAGGCCGAGGCCATCGCTCGGAACCTCCTCGTGATGGCCCGGCTGCCGGTCCCCATCGTCGTCGTCGTGATCGGCGAGGGCGCCTCGGGCGGCGCGCTCGGCATCGGCGTGGGCGACCGCGTGCTGATGCTCGAGAACGCGTGGTACTCCGTCATCTCGCCCGAGTCGTGCTCCTCGATCCTCTGGCGCTCGTGGGACCACAAGGAGGACGCGGCCCGCGCGCTCAAGCTGACGGCGCCCGACCTCATCGAGCACGGCGTGATCGACGAGATCATCCCGGAGCCCGTCGGCGGCGCCCACCGGAACCCGCGGACGACGTTCGAGGCGGCCGGCGCGGCCATCGCCGCCCACCTCGACCAGCTCGCCGCGCTCCCCACCGACGAGCTGCTGGCGGCCCGCCTCGCCAAGTTCGACGCGATGGGCGCGTTTCGGGAAGGCTAGGCGGCCGCCTCCCCGCGCGCCGGCCGCTCTGATCGCTCTGCCGCCATGCTGACCTACACGCACCGCCACCGCGTCCGGTACCGCGAGTGCGACCCGATGGGCGTCGTGTACCACGCCCACGTGATCGACTGGTTCGAGGCGGCGCGGACGGAGGCGCTCCGGGCGGCGGGCCTCCCCTACCGCCAGCTCGAGGAGGACGGCGTGATCATGCCGGTCGTCGAGCTCGACGCGAAGTACCACGCGAGCGTCCGCTACGACGACCTCGTCGAGGTCACGTGCGCGTTCCCGAGCGTCGGCGTCCGGCTGCCGGTCGACTACGAGGTCCGCGTCGCGGGCGAGGACGCCGTGCGGATCTCGGGCCGCGTGACGCTGTGCTTCGTCGACGTCGAGCGCGGGCGGCCGATCCCGCCGCCGGCCGCCGTCCGCGCGGCGTTCGCCCGCGCCGAGGCCGCGCCGTGAGCCGCGCCGTGAGCCGCGCGCGCTGGCAGAAGCTCGGCTACACGGCGGGCACCGTCGCCGTGGCCGACGAGGCGCCAGCGCACTACCGCGACCTCCTCGCCGGGCTCCCCGACGGCGTCACGTTCGGGACGCTCGACGACCGCCCGACGCTCGTCCACCACTTCACGACCGAGGCGGCCGGCCTCGGCGCCCGCCTCGCCGTCTTCGCCGACGCCATCGCGCGCGACGGGGCGATCTGGGTGTCGTGGCCGAAACGGGCGTCCGGCATCGAGACCGACGTGTCCGGCGACGCGCTCCGGGCCGCGGCCGTCCCCCTCGGCCTCGTCGACGTCAAGGTCTGCGCCGTCGACGCGACGTGGACGGCGATGAAGGTGGTGATCCGGAAGGAGCGGCGGTAAGCCGAGGCCGGGCAGGCCCTCCGGGTCCCCCCCGTCGGGCGCCGGCCGGGAACCGAACCCGCTCAACCCGCGAAACTCAAAAAAACTCGCCCACCCCCGATGTCCCTCTCCCGTCGCCAGTTCGTCGCCCGGACCGCCGCCGCGGCCGCCGCGCTTCCCTTCGTCTCCCCCCTCGCCTCGGCGGCCCCGTCGGGCGGGTGGCCGAGGCGGGCCGAGTTCACGCCCATCCGCCGCGGCGTCGGCGCGTTCACCGGCCAGGGCGGGACGATCGGGTACCTCCAGTCCGACAGCGCGCTCGTCGCCGTCGACACGCAGTTCCCCGAGTCGGCCGAGGCGTTCCTGACCGGGCTCCGCGACGGGTCCGACCGCGGGCTCGACCTCCTCGTCAACACGCACCACCACGGCGACCACACGGCGGGCAACCTCGTGCTGGCGCCCGTCGCCGCGCAGCACGTGGCGCACGAGGCCGTCCCGGGCCTCCAGCGCGCCGCCGCCAGCCGGAGCGGCTCGCTCGACGCCCAGCGCTACCCCGACGAGACGTTCCGCGAGACGTGGAGCACGGACCTCGGCGACGAGACGCTCGTGCTCCACTACTTCGGCCCGGCCCACACCTGCGGCGACGCCGTCGTCCACTTCCAGAACGCCGACGTGGTCCACATGGGCGACCTCGTGTTCAACCGCCGCCAGCCCTACATCGACCGCGGCGCGGGCGCCTCGATCGAGAACTGGGGGACGGTGCTGGAGACGGTCTACGGCCGGTTCTCCGACGAGACCGTCTTCGTCTTCGGCCACGCCGGCGACGGCTACCCCGTCATCAGCGACCGGTCGGACCTCCTCGTGATGCGCGACTTCCTCGCCGCGCTCCGCGAGACGCTCGTCCCGCGCGCTGCCGACGGCGCCACCGTCGCCGACCTCGAGGGCACGGAGATCCCGGGCTTCGAGGCCTGGGGCCCGACGCCGGCCCGCGTGATCGAGCCCGTCGTCCAGGAGTTCGTCCAGTCGTAGCCCATGCGCCCCCTCCCCGACGCCGTCGCCGGCCCGCTCGACGACCTCCTCGACCGCGCCCTCGCCGAGGACGTCGGCCAGGGCGACGTGACCACCGAGGCGACCATCCCCGCCGGCACGACGGCCACCGCCCGCTTCCTCCTGAAGGAGGACGGCGTCGTCGCCGGGCTGGCCGTCGCCGAGCGCGTCTTCGACCGCGTGGACCCGGCCCTCGCCGTGTCGTGGACGGCCGACGACGGCGACCGGCTGGGCGCCGGGACCGTGTTCGGGACCGTCACGGGGCGCGCGCGGTCGATCCTCGTGGCGGAACGGCTGGCGCTCAACCTGATGCAGCGGATGGGCGGCATCGCGACGGCGGCAGCGAGGATGGCCGAGGCCGCCGCGCCCGCGGCCGTCCTCGACACGCGCAAGACGGCGCCGGGCCTCCGCGCGCTCGACAAGTGGGCCGTCGCGCTGGGCGGCGCGCAGAACCACCGCGTGGGGCTGTACGACATGGTCCTCGTCAAGGACAACCACATCGCCGCGGCCGGCGGCGTCCGCGCGGCCCTCAACGCCGTCGGGCGCTACCTCCTCGAGACCGACTCCGACCTCGCGGTCGAGGTCGAGGCGCGGACGCTCGACGAGCTCGACGCCGTGCTCGCGGCCGTCGACGCCGGCGCCCGCGTCGACCGCGTCCTCCTCGACAACATGGCGCGGCGGACCGACGACGGCCTCGACGTATCGATGCTGGAGGAGGCCGTCCGCCGCGTCGGCGGGCGGATCCAGACGGAGGCGTCGGGCAACGTGACGCTGGAGACGGTCGGGCGGATCGGGCGGACCGGCGTCGACTACATCTCGTCGGGCGCGCTCACGCACTCGGTGACGGCGCTCGACGTGTCGCTGAAGGTGGGCCTCGACCTGGGGTAAACGCGCCGGACCGCACACGGACGGCACATGCCACGGCGTACACTCCGTCCATGCGCGCCCCCCTCGCCCTCGTCCTCCTCGCCGCGGCCGCCAGCGCCCAGCCGCTCCCGGCCCCGCCCCACGCCGAGGCGGCCGGCCTCGGCGGCGACCCGCCCGGCCTCGCGTGGGCCTGGAGCCCGGAGCCGCGCTGGCTCGACCCCGCCAACGCCAACCGCCGCTACTTCGACGGCGGCCTCGACTACGGCGCCAACTTCGTGTTCTCGACGGTCCCGGACGCCGAGGTCCCGCCCGTCGTGGTCGTGTTCGACCCGGACACGCCGTCGACGGCCCGCGTCTTCGCCTACGGCCGCGGCTACGCCGACGTCGGGATCGGCCGGTTCGACGGCGCGGCGTACGACGTGTCGGACCCGGAGGCCCCGCGGCGGCTCAACGTCGGGTTCTCGGAGGACCCGCTCTCGCCCCAGCAGAACCGGCGGTGGACCCCCGACGGCTCGCCGTACGGGGCGCGCGAGTACCTCGTCGTCTTCGCCAGCGACTACGACCCGTCGGGCGAGACGTACGCGGGCCAGACGATCTACGACCTCGACACGTACTACGGGCTGGCGGCGCGCGTCCGCGACGGGCACGCCCTCTTCGAGACCGCGGCCGAGATGCGGCTCACGCCGGACCCGCTCCGCGACGTCGCCACGGCGGCCGTGGCCAATGGCGTGGCCGACGCCGAGTGGACGGCGGCGACCTACGCCGGCGGCACGGAGGTCCGCGCCGTCGTGGAGGGCGCCGTGCTCGCGACGGCGGCGCCCGCCGACGGCCGCGTCCGCGTGACCGGGCTCGACTCGGAGCGGACGGTCGACCTCCGCATCCAGCTCTGGGGCCCGGACGGGCAGATCGCCGAGCGCGTGCTCCCGATCCGGGCGAAGGTGTCGGAGGGCGTCGCGGCGTTCTCGGCCCTCGACCCCGGCCGGGCGACGCTCTCGACCTACGGCGACACGTGGGGCTACGTGGCGCCCGACGGCACGGAGTACGCCCTGCTGGCGGTCCGCGACGGCGGGCTCTCGGTGATCGACGTGAGCGGGGCGCCGGCGGCCCCGCCCGTCGAGGTGGCCTTCGCGCCCGCGCCCGTCCAGTCGACCGACGCGAAGGCCGTCAAGGTCTACGGCCACCACGCCTACGTGGTCA
>CAXRFJ010000609.1:0-5248 GCA_964229475.1 Rubrivirga sp. | reverse complement strand
CCTGAGCCCTCCCGGGGCGGTCGCTACCGGGCGACCGTCAGCGTGCGCGTCGCCACGGAGCCCCCGGCGACGGCGCGCACGACGTAGACGCCCGGCGCGAGCCCGCCCGCCTCGACGCCGAGGTCGTGCCACCCGGCCGCCCGCTCGCCCGCCGCCAGCACCGCGACCCGGCGGCCGACCGCGTCGTACACCGCGACCTCGACGGGCCCCGCCTCGGGCACCCCGAGGCGGACGGTGGCGTGGCTCCGGGCCGGGTTCGGGCGGGCCGGCCGGACCTCCAGCGACTCGGGAAGGGCGTCCTCGGCGGACGCGTCCGCGGACGCGAACCTGGCACGCGCCCCGCCCGCCGCGAAGGTGAGCGGGTGGATCAGCGCCTTCGGGAACGACCCGTCGTCCGCCGTCACCTTGACCGACAGCCGGTACTCCGCGGCCGGGTCGAGGTCCGTCGGGACCGACCACGTGTAGGCGCCCGTGTTCGTCGTCTGGGCCACGAGCCGGTTCGGCGGGCCGTTCGTCAGGTCGACCAGCAGGATCCGCACCGGCGCCGCCCCCCCGATCGCGACCGTCTCCCACGTGACGTCGAGGTCCGTCCCCATCGCGATCACGTCGCCCGGGGCCGGCAGGAGGACGTCGACCGACGGCAGGGGCGTGCCGAGCACCTGGAACGGCTCGCTCCGCCCGAACCGCGTCGGGTCGTCGACGGACGCGACCTCGGCGCGGCAGACGTCGTAGGCCCCGAAGCTGGCCGGGAGCGTCCCGCCGGCCTGCCCGTCGTTCTCGGTGCTGGCGTAGCGGACGTAGCGGGCGCGGCCGTCGCACACGAGCCCGACGCGGACCGCGTGCCCGGCGGGCACCGACGCCGGGTCCCAGAACCACTTCACGACGTCCTGGAGCCCGTACCTCGCCGGGCTCCGGGGCGTGGAGAGGTCGAGCCGGCGCGTCGTCACGCCCGCGATGCCGGCCGGGCGGACGGTGAACGGGGCCGACTCGGCGGCCTTCGACGGATCCGCGGCGCTGGCGACCTCGACGGTGCAGCCGGACGCCTGGTCGTCGACGCCGCCGTGGGTGCCGAGGCTGGCGGGGACGACGAAGCCGGCCTGGCCGTCGTTGGGCGTCGAGGCGTAGCGGACGAAGGGGGCCTGCCCGGGGCAGAGCACGGAAACGCGGACGGGCCCGGCCTCGAGGGTCGGGTCGGGCGTGGCCCACTCGACGTAGAGGGTGCTCCCATGGGCGTAGGCGCCGAGGACGGCCGGGCTCGTGACCACGTAGTGCGGCCCCGTGACCTGGACGGCCTGGCTGAACTCGCTCGTCGAGCCGTAGCCGGTCGGCGAGCCCGCGTCGATGAGCGTCGCCGTGGCGGTGACCCACGCGCCGACGGGGAAGTGCACCGGCTCGCGCGCGAACGTCTCCGTGTCCGTGCCGCCTCCGCCGGTCGTGAAGTTCCGCGAGAGCCGGTAGGTCGCGCCCTCGCCGTACCCCGTCGGGTCCGGGGCGTCGTTCAGGAAGTAGTCGATGCGGTACGTCGCGTTCGGCAGCCCGGTGAGCGAGACCGTGACCACCGCGTCGACGCCGTCGTTGAAGACCGTCAGGCCGACGGGGAAGTTGGTGAACCCGTCGGCCTCGGGCGCGTCGTTGGGCGTCACGCCGCCGCCGGAGAGGTCGATGCCGAGGCCCACGTTCGCGTAGATCTCGTTCGCGATGATGGCGTAGCCCGTGCACGACCCCTCGTCGGCGACGCGGATGCCGTCCTGGAAGGTGGAGCTGGTCCCGTTGAAGGCGATGGTGTTGCCCTCGCCGCCCCCGCCGCCGATGAGGGGGCCGCTGGCGTTCCGGCACCAGATGCCGTCGGCGGCGTTGCCGAGCGCGCTCCCCGTGGCGTCCGTGCCGATGAAGTTGCCCTGGACCACCGCCTCGGTGACGGTCCGGCCGAAGTCGTCGGCGAGGGCGATCCCGACGGCACCGTTGCCGACGATCGTGTTGCGGACGACGTCGGGGGAGACGGAGCCGGTCAGGCGAAGGCCGTCCCGGGCGTTGGGGAGGACCGTGCCGAGGTGGGTCCGCCCGATGGTGTTCCCCTCGACGCGCGAGGCGACGTCCTCCTCGAGGAAGATGCCGTGTTGGGCGTTGCCGGCGATAAAGTTGGCGTCGGCGGCGGTCGGGCCCCCGATGACGGTGTGGTCCGGGACGCCGTCGGCGTCGCGCGCCACGACGATGCCGCCCAGCGCGTTCGGGGCGGCGCTCCCCGCGGTGTCGTACCCGATCCGGTTGTTGCGGACGACGTTGTCGCCCGTCCGCTGCCCCATGATCCGGACCCCGGCCCCGCCGTTGTCCCCGATCCAGTTCGGGGCCTCCCCGGGGACTCCGACCTGGTTGTAGGACGGACCGGAGAACGCCCCCCCGAGCCGGAAGAGGTCGACGCCGTGGCCCCCGTTCCCCAGCCCCGCCGATGCCCCGAGGCGAGACAGGCCGATCAGGTTGCCGGCGAGGCGCGCGTCCTGCGTCGGGTACGCCGCGAAGACCCCGTTCCCGGCGTTCGCCGAGACCACGTTGTTCCGGACCGTCTTGTCGATGCCGACGTGGCACGTGAAGGTGCACAGGCTGATGCCGTTGCCCCCGTTCCCGAGGGGTTCGTCCCCGTCCGCGTCGGTCCCGATGAGGTTGCCCTCGATCGTGAAGGGCTCCGTGCTGGAGCCCGCCGCGCTCCCCTTCACCTCGATCCCCGTGCTGCTGTTGCCGGAGACCAGGTTGTTCACCACGGTCCCGAACGTGATCTCGGCGCCCCGGTAGTTGCCGGCCGCGATCTCGCCGGTGTGGTCGGTCCCGAGGTAGTTGCACTCGACCGTGGTGTCGGTGCCGCCCGCGAGGATCGCTCGCGACGGGAAGTTCTGCACGACGAGGCCCCGGATGGTCAGGCCACCGACGGGGCTGTGGATCCCGTGGTGGGAACCGGGCCCCGACAGGTTGCTCCCGTCGAGGATGACGCGGAGGTCGTGCTTCGTCCCCAGCCGGAGGTCCCCGCAGGTGGCGCCCGGCTGGGTCAGGCCGTCGATGGTGAGGGCGGGCCGCTCCACGTTGGGGAGAGCATTGGCGACGCCGTTGCTGTCGGTGTCGCGGGTGAGCGTGATCCGCCAGGTGCCGGGCTCGACCTCCGCGTTGGCCGGTCCGGTGGTGACGGCGAACGCGAGGACCACGGGCTGCGTGTCGGCCACGGCGTTCGCCTCGAGGATGGCCGATCGGAGCTGGCACTCGCCGAACGTGGGCCCGGCGCAGACGCCGTCGCCGTTCGTGTCGGGGTCGTCGTCGTAGGCGCTGTCTACGGTGAAGACGACGGCGCTCCCGAGCCTGGTCGGGGGCTGCGGCGTCCGGCGCGGCGAGTCGGCCGGGCGCGGGGCGACGGCCGTCCGGGGGCGGCCGGCGACGAACGCGTCGAGGCGGGCCTGCTCCTCGGGGGAGAGCGGCGTCTCTCGGTCTAGGACATCGCCGGGCGCCTGCTGGGCGAGCGACGGGATGGAGAGCAGCAGGCCGAGGACGAGGAGAGCGGGTTTCATGGCGCAGCGTGGGGATGGAGGGCGGAGCGCAGAGGAGCGTTCATCCCCAGAGGCGCAGACCGCCCTCGGTTTCTGTCATCCTACCGCCGGGCCCCGGCCGATTCCTCTCCCGGCGACGTCCTCCCCCTGCCGCCCGTGGCGCGAGCGGTCCTCCGACAGCGGCCCGCGGCGGCGGCTACCGGGGAGCCCCCTCGGCGTCGCGGAGGCTGCGGAGCAGCCGCCGGGTCTCCACGACGTCGGCGTGGTCGGGGTCCAGCGAGTCCCCGAGGCCGAGCGCGTCCTGGAGCACTCGCTCCGCCTCGCCGAGGTCACCGGCCCCGATGAGCCACTCGGCCACCCCGTTCAGGCTCGGGATCAGGACCGGGTTGCCGGCGTCCAGGCCGGCCCGTTGGATCGCGAGCCCGCGCCGAAGCTCGGGCCCCGCGGCGTCGGCCCTGCCCTGTCGGAGGAGGGCCGTCCCGAGGAACGAGCGCGTCCGGCCGGTGTCGGGGTGGTCGTCGCCGAGGGCCGCCCCCCGGAGGGTGAGGGCGCGGCGGTAGGTCCGGGCCGCCTCCGCAGGACGGCCCTGGCGGAGGAGCACGGTGGCGAGGTTGTGCAGCCCGTTGCCGACCTCCGGGTGATCGGGCCCGAGGGACCGGCGGGCGAGGGCGAGGCCTTCCCGTTGGAGGGTCTCGGCGCGCGCGAGTTCGCCCTGGTTGGAGAGGGTCACGGCCAGGTTGCCGAGCGCCTTGGCCACCTCGGGGTGCTCGTCCCCGAGGAGCCGGCGGTGACGCTCCACGACGGTCGTCTTGACGGCCTCCGCCTCGGCGTATCGGCCCTGCTTGTCCAGGACCACCCCGAGGTTGTTGAGCCCGAACCCCACGTACGGGTGGTCCTCGCCGTAGAGGCCGCGCCAGCGGGCCACCGCGTCGCGGTAGAGCGCGGCGGCGCCGGCGTAGTCGCCCATCTTGGAGTGGAGCATCCCGAGGTTGTTCATGCCGATGGCGACCTCCCCGTGGGCGTCCCCGAGCGTCGAGCGCCAGATGGCGAGGGCCCGGCGCATCATCGGCTCGGCCTCCGCGTAGCGCGCCTGGTCCTGGTAGAGCTGGGCGGCGTTGTTGTAGACCTCCGCCATCTCCGGGGTCTCCTCGCGCGCCCGCTCCACGCCGCGGATCGCCTCCCGAAACAGGGCGTCGGCCTCGTCGAAGTCGCCGCTCAGGCTGAGGACCACGGCGAGGTTGTTCAGGCTCTCCAGCACACGGGGGTCCTCGGGCCCGAGGGCGGCCCGGCGGATGCGGAGGGCGTCGCGGTGCGCGCTCTCGGCCCCCTCCAGGTCGCCCGCCTCGCGGCGGAGCTCGCCCAGGTCGTTCAGGCTCTCGGCGACCTCCGGCGACTCGGGCCCGAGCACCGACCGCCGGATCGCGAGGGCCCGCTCGACGAGCGGCGCGGCCCGGTCGTACTGCCCGAGGCGGGCGTAGACGGTGCCCATGACGCTCAGCATCCGGGCCTGGACCTCGGGCTGCCCCCGCATCGCCCCGACCGTCCGCGTGCCCTCCGCCAGGAGGGTCCGGACGCTGAGCGTGTCGGTCGGCTCGGTCGTGGGCTCGGCGGCGGCCAGGAGGTCCAGCAGGAACGTCGTGACGGCCGCTGCGGTCTCGGCCTCCAGCCGCGCCGCGTTGCGCTCGGCGGCCAACCGGAGGGTGTAGAGAGTCACGATCAGG
>CAXRFJ010000608.1:0-2347 GCA_964229475.1 Rubrivirga sp. | reverse complement strand
CCGCCCCCGCCCCCCTCACCGCCCCGCCGGTGGACGCCCCGGCGCCCGCGCCGGAGGCCAGCGCGCCCGTCCGCCCGATGGCGCCCGAGGCGCCGGGCTCGAGCGGCCCCGGCGGCCCGCCGGCGACGGAGGTCGTCGCCCCGCCCGCGCCCGACCCCTCGCTGCTCGCCCCGCCGGAGGACCCCTTCGGCGGCAAGGACCCCGCCGACGGGCTCTTCGCCCAGGGCTACCTCGCCGACTCGAAGGGCGGCTCGGTGGTCGGCACGATCCCGACCGCCCCCCAGATGCCGGCCGCCCCGGCCCCGGGCGCCCCGGCGTTGCCGGCGTTCGCCCCGCTCGGCGGCGGCCTCGCGCCCGACCCCGGCGTCGCGTTCCGCTCGGCGCTCGACGCCGCGTTCGCCAGCCGGGCCTCCGGGATCCCGTTCGTCGTCGTGGCCCTGCGGATGGACCCAGCCGCGCCCAACGCCGCCCACTTCGGCGCCCTCGAGTCGAGCCTCCGCGCCTCGCTCCGCCCGTCCGACCGGGTCCTCGTCGACGCGCCGCGCAAGCGGGCCGCCGTGGTCCTCCCGTCGTCCGGCCCGGAGGCCGCCCAGGCCCTCTTCGGCGGGCTCCAGGACCACCTCCGCTCGGCGCTCGGGCCCGACGCCGACCGCGTCCTCCAGTCGGTCGCCGCCGTGACCGTCCCCGACGGCCAGCCGTTCCAGACCTCGGCCGACCTCCTGGCCTACGCCTTCGAGGGCTAGCCCGGAGCCGGGCCCGCCTCGGTGGGCCGGTCGCCGAGGAGGGCCTAGCGGAACGGCCGCTCGCGGTCCAGGACCGCCACGAGGTCGGAGACGCCGACCGGGCCGTGGCGGTAGAGGAACGGCTCGCCGTAATCGGCCCCGATGCGGTAGCCGTAGACGCGGGCGCGGGCCTCGACCCACGCGAGGAAGCCGGGGTTCGAGATGTAGGTCTGCGGGCCGTCGTCGGCGGCCTCGGCGCCCGGCTGGTAGAACTGGCTCTCGTAGGCGAGCAGCGCCTCCATCCGCCGCTCCCACACGCCCGACACGTCGACCACGAACGTCGGCTCGAAGTCGAGGGCCTGCATGTAGTGGAGGACGTGGTGCGGCCGCCACGGCTCCTGCGGCGTCCCGTCGTCCTCGGCGGTCTCGACCTTGGCCAGCCCCGCGTAGAACAGGGCGTCGACGCTGAGATTCGTCGCGTCGCCGTGGTCCGGGTGGCGGACCTTCTCGGCCGTCGTGAGCACGATCTGCGGGCGGTGGCGGCGGACGGCCCGGATCACCTCGAGCTGGTTCGCCTTCGTGTTCTGGATGTCGCCGTCGGGGATGCCGAGGTTCTCGCGCACCGCGAGGCCCATGATCGCCGAGGCCGCGGCGGCCTCGGCGGCCCGGCTCTCGGGCGTCCCGCGCGTGCCGAGCTCGCCGCGCGTGAAGTCGACGATGCCGGTCCGGTAGCCCTGGTCGGCCAGGAGACACATCGTGCCGCCGGCGCAGAGCTCGACGTCGTCGGGGTGGGCGGCGAGGGCGAGGACGTCGAGGGACATAGCGGAGGGGAAAGGGGGAGGTGGAGGGTCTCGGACGGAGCATCCTCAGCCTGTTCCCCGTTCCGCGCTCCCTAGTTCCCCTCCCCCACCCGCTCGACGGTGAACGTGCCGACGACCGTGCCCGCCAGCGGGGCGTAGCCGGCCTCGGCGATGGGCGCGCGCTCGGCCCGGGCGGCGTCCTCGGCCGCGTACGTCGGGCCGTCGTCCGTGCCGGCGTCGTAGACCACGAGGTCGACCGTCACGCGGTCGGCCCACCCGTCGGCCGTGCGGAGGTCGAGGCCGCTCACGCCGACGAACCAGTCCGGGCTGGGCGCCAGCATCGACACGACGCTCACGAGCGGGCGGGCGTCGGAGACGGTCACCTCGACCGTGGCCGCACCGGGCGAGAGGCCGACGTAGCCGCCCTCGACGTAGGCCGCGTCGACGCCGAGGTCGGCGACCTCGCCGCGGAGCAGGTCCGTCGCGCCGGTCTCCGCCATCGAGCGGATCCCGTTCGTCGCGGTCCCGCCCACCGCCCACAGCGAGACCGCCGGGGCGTGCGCGGCGCCGGTCAGCTTGGAAAAGTGGGCCGACGCCGGAAACATGTCGGGGTGCGTGTCGGCGCTCCACGTCGCGTCGAACGTGACGAGGTACTGCGCCTCGCCCCGCTCGACCTCGCGCAGCTCGTCGTCGACGTCGGAAAACAGCCCGTCGCAGCCGGCGACGGCGAGGAGCAGCGAGAGGAGGAACGCGAGGCGGGGCATCGGCGCGGGCGGAGGACCCCCGAGAGACGCGCCGGCCGGCCGGACGCGTACCTCCCCCCCC
>CAXRFJ010000607.1:0-3579 GCA_964229475.1 Rubrivirga sp. | reverse complement strand
CCCGCCATGCGCGCCCTCCTCCTCGCCACCCTCGTCGCCGTCACCGCCTGCGCCCAAGACCGCGAGGCCGCCTTCGCCACTGCCGCCGACGCGCTCGTCACCGAGACGCTCGACCGGTTCGGCACCGTCCCGGGCCTCACCGTCGCCGTCGTCCGCGACGGGCAGATCGTCTACGCCCGCGGCTTCGGCGAGGCCGACCGCGAAGCCGGCCTCGCGGCCACGCCCGACACGCCGTTCTACGTCGCCTCGGTCACGAAGCCGTTCACCGCGCTCCTGGCCGCGCTCCACGACCGCGACGGGACCCTCCGCCTCGACGACTCGCTCGCCGACCTCTTCCCGGACGTCGCCTTCGCCCCCCAGATCGAAGCGGACGAGGTCACGGTCCGCCAGCTCCTCTCGCACACGGCCGGCGTCGACAACGGGCCCATCGGGTTTCGGGCGGCCTACACCGGGCAGCACACGCCGGCCGAGATGCGCCGGCTGCTGGCGGGGACGGTCGTCGACGAGGACGCGCCGCGCGGGACGTTCGAGTACACGAACGTCGGCTACAACATCCTGAGCCTCCGCCTCGACGCGCTCGACGGTGGGCCGTGGCAGGCCCAGCTGGCGGACCGGATCTTCACGCCGCTCGGGATGACGCGCACGACGGCGTACGCCTCGGAGGCCGCCGCGTGGGGGCCCGCCGTGCCCTACGCCGTCCACCCCGAGCGCGGCGTCGAGCGGATCAGCCTCGTCAAGCACGACGACACGATGCAGGCGGCCGGCGGGATGATCGCGAGCGCCAATGACCTCGCGCGCTGGCTGATCGTCCACCTCGACGGCGGCCGCCTCGACGGCCGGCAGGTGATCCCGGCCGACGTGATCGCCGAGACCCACCGGCCCGTCGCCGAGGACCGGGGCGACCGCTACGGCGCCCTCGACCGCGACGGCTACGCCCTCGGCTGGCACACGGGCCTCTACGACGGCGACCCGATGCTCCACCACCTCGGCGGCTTCGCCGGCTTCCACGCCCACCTGTCGTTCATGCCGAGCCGCGGCCTCGGCGTCGTCGTCCTCGCCAACGAGTCGAGCACCGGCGGGCGGCTGGCGACGCTCTTCGCCACGTTCGCCTACGACTGGTGGGACGCGGCGCCCAACGCGACTGAGGCGGTCGTGGACCAGGCGCGTGCCGACGCGGCCGACCTCTACGACGGCTTCCAGGCCTCGCTCGATCGCTACGGCCGGCAGCTCGCCGAGCGCGCCGAGCGAACGTGGCAGCTCTCGCTCGCCCCCACGGCCTACGCCGGGACCTTCGAGCACCCGGACTACGGGACGATGACCGTCGAGGCCGGCACCGACGCCGAGCCGCTGGCGGTTCGCTTCGGCCGGCTCCACGCCGTGGCGACGCCGTTCACGCGGCCGGAGACGGCGCGCGTCGAGCTCATCCCGGGACGCGGGCAGGCGATCCAGTTCGTACTCGACGGCGGCGACGTCCGAGCGCTCGTGTGGGACGGCCTGACGTTCGAACGGGTGACGCCGTAGCCCCCTCCGCCTCGGCGCCGCAGCGAGCGGGGTCAGCCGCCGCTAACGGGCGTGATGAGCGCGACCTCGTCGCCGTCGGCGAGCGCCGTCTCGGCCGGCGCGTACCGCCGGTTCACGGCGAGGCGGACGACCGGGCGGTGCCGCGCGACGGGCGCGTGCGCCTCGGCGAGCCGGTCGAGGAGATCGCCGGCCGTCGCGCCCGCCGGCATCGTCGCGGCCAGCTCGGACGCGCCGACCTCGCGGCGGAGCACGTCGAACAGGAGGACGCGGAGGGACAGGTCGGGCACGGATCGGGAGAGTCTTGAGATGGGGCGGAGGGCCGGTGAAGCTGGAACGGCGCGGCGGATCGCTCGATCCAACCCGTCCTTTCTCACCGCTCCCCTCCCCCCATGGCATCCTCCAACGGCCAGGTCCAGCGACCGGGCAAGCTCGACGGCAAGGTCGCGATCATCACCGGCGCTGGCGAAGGCATCGGCGAGGCCATCGCCCACAAGTTCGCCTACGAGGGCGCCGCCGGCCTCCTCCTCGCCGGCCTCCCCGGCGACCCGCTCGACGAGGTCAAGGGCGACATCGAGGAGCAGTACCCCGGCACGTCCGTCGAGACGTTCGCCAAGGACGTCGGCGTGCAGGAGAACGCGGAGGCCGCGGTACGGGCCGCCGTCGACGCGTTCGGCAAGCTCGACGTGCTCGTCAACAACGCGGGCGTGCTGCCCAAGCTGGCCGAACTCCACGAGTACCCCATCGACGCCTTCGAGAAGCTCGTCCACAACAACATCTACACGGCGTTCCACATGACGCGGGCCGGGCTCCCGGAGCTCCAGAAGACGCGCGGCAACATCGTCTCGGCCGGCTCGGAGGCCGGGTGGAACGGGTCGCCCCAGTTCGCGCCGTACGGCCCGACGAAGGCCTACATCCACGCGCTCATGAAGGGCGTGGCCGGCGAGCAGGGCAAGTACGGGATCCGCGCCAACTGCGTCTGCCCCGGTCCCGTCGACACGAGCTGGACCCACAAGGAGACCGGCCCGATGGACGCCGACGCCGAGGAGACGCTCGTCGGCTCGACCTCGTTCGGCCGCCGCGGCACGACCGAGGAGATCGCCAACGTCTACGCGTTCCTCGCCTCCGACGAGGCCAGCTACGTGACCGGCGCGCTCTGGCTGGTCGACGGCGCGACGACGATCGTCCACGGCCTCCCGGGCCAGGACGTGCCGGACGCCATCAAGGAGGAGCCCGAGGGCAAGCTCCGGCTCCGCTTCCAGCGGGCCTCCGACTCGGCCGACGCGCCCGTCGGCTAGCCCGCTCCCCGACCGCCTCGGTCTCCCCGTCGGGGCCCCGAGGCGGGCCCACCCGCGCCGGTCCCGGCACCGCGCCGGGGCGGGCGCGTTGGGGTTCTCCCCCTCTCCCCCTCCGCCATGCTCCTCACCAGCACCTCCCTCGCCGACGGCGCCCGCATCGCGCCGGCCTTCGCCTTCTGCACCGCCGCCCCGGACTCCGGCGACCACACCACGCACGGCGGCGACCGCAACCCGCACCTCGCGTGGACCGGCGTCCCCGACGGCACGAAGTCGTTCGCCGTCGTGGTCCACGACCCCGACGTGCCGGCCGACGCCTCCGACGCCAACACGGAGGGCAAGACGATCCCCGCGGACGCCGAGCGGACGGACTTTTTCCACTGGCTGCTGGTCGACGTCCCGGCCGACGTCCGCGAGATCGCCGAGGGCGCGCTCTCCGACGGCGTCGTCGCGAACGGCCGCGCGCCGGGGCGGACGACGCACGGCATCGAGGGCACGAACAACTTCACCGACTTCCTCGCGGGGTCGCCGATGGAGGGCACCTACGGCGGCTACGACGGCCCCTGCCCGCCGTGGAACGACGAGGCCGTCCACCACTACCACTTCACCGTCTACGCGCTCGACGTCGACACGCTCGGGCTGAGCGAGGACGGCGACTTCAAGGGCCCCGACGTGCTCGAGGCCCTCGACGGCCACGTGCTCGACCAGGCCGAGATCGTCGGGACGTACACGACGAACCCGGACGTGGCCTAGCCGGAGGGCCCGC
>CAXRFJ010000606.1:0-2050 GCA_964229475.1 Rubrivirga sp. | reverse complement strand
ACGTCGTTGCGGGCGACGATGAACTCCTGGGACGGCCCGAAGACGTAGACCTCGACGCGCGTGTCGCCGGTGTTCAGCGGGTTCTTGTGGATGTGGATGAGCGGGGCCGTCGCGTCGCCGGCGACGAAGCGGACCACGCCGTTCGACACGATGCCGGTCCGGTTGTAGCCCGACCACGTGTCGGCCAGGTCCTGCTCGTAGCCGATGTCGCCGATGGTGAGGTCCTCGAGCGCGGTGCCGTCCTGCCCCGCGCCGCCGGTGGCCTCGGGCTTCTGGTAGTACGCAATGATCTCGGCCGCCATGCCGACGCCCTGCGTGGTGTAGTTGTCGACCTCGGACTTGTGCTGGTTCTCGGTGAAGGCCTGGATCCCCAGGACGACGGCGAGCCCGACGATGACGATGCCGAGGACGAGGAGGAGGAGTTGCTGCTGACCCATGAGGGGGGACGGGGAAGGTGAGGTGCCGGCCCTCACTCAATCCGCGTGCCGGGCGGTATAACGGGCCGATGTGGAACGCCAGGCGGCCCAGGCTCCTGGGCGTTGCAAGTCGCTGGCGATCCGGGCATTACGAGTCGCCCCCTCCGTCGGAGCCCTCGCCCCACCCCGGGCGCGGCCCGCTAGAAGCAGCCCTCGACATAGGCGATGCTCGCGCCGCCGCCGTGGATCCGCTCGACGGTCCCGTCCGCCCCGATCTCGTAGCGGACGCCGCGCGAGGTCTCGCCGCCGTCGCCCGAGCGCCAGACCGTGACGTACTCGGCGGGCGCCTCGACGTACTTGTGCGGCGTGACCTCGGCGTCGTCGTGCGCCGCCTTCACGTCGGCCGCGGCGGCGCCGAGGCCGAGGCCCTCGGCCGTGCGGACGGTCGCGCCCTCGCCGAGCGAGACGCGCGTGAGGGCGCCGTCCTCCAGCATCACCAGCAGGCCCTCCGGGGCGCCGACGGGGTGGAACTCCTCGCACGAGCCCGTCTCCTCCAGCCCCGTCGCCACGCCGGGGGCGGCGTCGCCGACGGCCTCCACCAGCTCGTCGCGCGACATGCCGACGGTGAGCGGGCCCCACCCGTCCGCCGTCAGCGTGGTGTCCGTGGCCGGCGGGGGCGCCGGGGCGCGGGCCGTGTCGGCCGCGGGCCGGACGGGGCCGGCGGCCTCGGGCGACGCGTCGGGGCCGCAGGCGGCGAGGGCGAGGAGGGCGACGAGCGAGAGGGGGGCGCGCATAGGGGCCTGGTCCGGGGTGGTGGGAAACGCAGACGCCCCGCAGCGCCGGCTCTGGGCTGCGGGGCGTCGGTTGAACCAGGCCGCGGGCCGCGGGTTGCGGCCCGGGCGCTACCAGCTGCAGTTGGCGGGGCTCGGGTTGTCCGGGGCCGTCGCGTCGTCGCCGCCGTCCGACCACGTCGCGTCGCCGACCTGGTCATTGCGGGCCACGATGCACTCCGACTTCGGGCCGAAGACGTAGACCTCGACGCGCGTGTCGCCCGTGTTGAGGGGGTACGTGGTGACGTGGATGGCCGGGTGCTCCGTGTCCATCATCAGGTCGCGGCGGATCCCCGCGCTCTGCGTCCCGGTGCGGGTGTAGCCGGCGTAGGTGTCGGCGAACATCTGCTCGTAGCCGAGGTCGCCGACCGTGACGGTCCCGAGGTGGGCCGCGTCCTGGCCGCCGCCGCCGGTCGCCTCCGGCTTCATGTGGTAGGCGATGAGGTCGCCGGCCATGGCGACGCCGACCTCGGTGTAGCGGTCGACCTCGGACTTGTGCTGGTTCTCGGCGAAGGCCTCGATGCCGATGACGACGGCGAGCCCGACGATGACGATGCCGAGGACGAGGAGGAGGAGTTGCTGCTGGCCCATGGGTGGGAAAGGGGAGGCGCGCCCCCACGACGCGGAGAAGGAGGAGGACGTGGTGGAGGCGTGGGCGCCGAGGAGGGGTCGCGCCCGCCGCCGCGCGGCCAGAGAGGGGCCGCGTCGGCGGTCGTCCTCCACGCAACGGCCATGCCGGCCGCTCCAGCGGCCTCGGCGGGAACGCCGTCGGGACGGGGGCGGGGAGTAAAGGGGCAGATCAGA
>CAXRFJ010000605.1:0-46140 GCA_964229475.1 Rubrivirga sp. | reverse complement strand
GGGCGAACGCGATCCGGGCCGTCCGGGACGACGGGTTCGGCGCGACGGCGTCGAGCGCCAGCTCGGTCACGCCCGCCTCGGCGCCGGCCAGGCCGTCCCCGAGGCGGAGGACGAACCGGTCGGCGGCGTCCGCGCCGTCGGCCAGTTCGGCCGTCGGGGCGTCGGCGAGCGCGGGGCGGGGCGCGACGCGGAAGGCGTACTCGGCCACGGACCGGACGTCGAGCTCGGCCCCCGTCTCGAGGTCGACGAGCGTGACGGGGAGGCCGTCCGGGAGGTCGTCGGCCGACCATCGGAGCACGAACTCGGCGGCGGTGCCGCGCGCCTCGACGCCGATCGGCACGGTGCCGGCCGCGAACGGGCGCCGGTCGACCCCGAGAAAGTGGCGGCCCTCACGCGAGCCGACGAGGGCGAACGCCTCGGCGGGGGGCTGGAGCTTCCGCGCGTCCTCGTCCTCGGCGACGGCGGCGCTGGCCGCCGCGTCGAAGGCGACGGTGAACGCGCGGTCGGCCAGCGGCCGGCCGTCAGCGTCGGCCCCCTCGAGGGCGAACGCGATCTGCGGCCGGGCGCCGCGCCGCGCCGGCGGGCCGAACGACGTCGGGCCGACGGCCGAGACCGGGATCGTGAGCGTCCGCGGCTCCCCGTTCAGCCGGGTCCCCTTGGCCCGGACGCGGAACATCATCCACGGGTCGATCCGGTCCGGCGCGTCCTCGAAGCTCCGGGCGACCGGGTCGTAGGTCCACACCGGCGCGATGGGGCTGAGGTTGTCGCCGCCCGGCCACGCATAAATCCCCGTCAGGTCCAGGGTCCCGCCGAACGGGTTGGCGAGGTAGTTCATCCGCGAGCCGTCGGTCTGGAGCGTGACGGTCACGTCGGCCGTGTGGGCCGGGAGCGCGGTCGAGAGCGTGAACGGGAGCTCGCGCGACCGGCTCACCTCGGGGTTCCCGACGTCCCGGTCGTACATGAACCACCGGAACGCGTGGCCCGGCTGGAGCACCTCGCCCGTCCCGGCCGACGGCACCCACTCGGCGGCCGTCGCGTCGTAGGCCGTCCAGAGGTTCGGCGGGTCGGCGGCCGGGTAGTACCCCGGCACGCCGCGGACGAGGTTCTGGGCGGCGAGGTCGTCGACGGTCACGCCGACCGCGGGCGCGCCGAGAAAGCGCGACCCGCGCGGGCCGTCGATGACGATCGCGATGGGCCCGACCGACGGCGCGACGTAGGACTCGAGCGCGACGACCGTCACGTCGGTCGCGCCGTACGTCACGTCGACGGCGAACGGCGCGGAGACGGAGCCGAACGTCCCGTTGCAGCCGCCGGCGCACGTCAGGACCTCGAAGGCGTCGCCCTCGGCGACGTACGTGCTCGGGACGACGGTGACCGTGAGCGCGCCCTGGATCTGGACGGTCCCGTTCACGGCCGTCCCGTCGAACGACCCGTCGGGGCGGAGCGTGGTGCCGAGGCCGGCCCCCAGCGTGATCCCGCCGGTCGACGGGTCGGAGAAGGTGACGGTCGAGCCCGCCGTGCGGAGCGGGCCGACGGCGTCGAGCGTCCCGTCGAGCGCGAGGCGGACGTTGGAGGCGGCGGCCGCGGTCTCCGCACCGACGCGGACGACCACCTGGGCGCTGGCGCTCGTGGCCAGCAGGAGAAGGAGGAAAAGGCGGGTCATGGGTCTGGGGGCAGGGAGTGGACAGTGGCGGGGCCTCCGCCTACTGCACATTGACCATGACCTCGATCACGCCCTGCGTCCCGTCGAAGTCCTGGAGCGCCTTCCCGATGACCATCCCGACGCCGACGCGGCCCGGCTCGCCGCGCATGGCGTGGCCCGCCGTCGACGACGTCACGAGGAGGTCGCCCCGGCGGATCGGGCCGCCCTCGCCCGTCACCTTCGTCGGGACGACGCCGACGACGCCGACGGGCACCGTCGTGTCCTCCGCGATGGAGGGGTCGCCGAGGAGGACGCCCGGGCGCGTGGCGTAGACGCCGAGGATCCGCGTCGAGTACGGCTCGGCCGACCGCTCGAGGTGCCGGTCCGCGCTCGGCGCGATCGCCAGCACGTCGCCGACCTCGTAGGCCGCCGGCCCGCCGACGACCTCGAACCGCTCGGCGAAGTCAGCCCCGCCGCCGTTGAAGGTCCCGTCCGCGTAGACGTTGCCGTCGCCGGCCACTCGCATGACGGGGTTCCAGGTGGAGCGGTCGAACCCATCGCCGGTGTAGAACACGGCGACGTCGAGGGCCGCGTCGCCGCTGATCTGGGCGGCCTCGAAGGCCGGCCCGGTCCCCCGCGTCGCCCCCTGGAGCGCGGCCGTCGGGTTCGCCGTGTCGCCGGTCGAGAACCGGCCCGAGAACCCCTCGGCCCCGTTGTGCCAGCCCTCGACCGCCGTCCCGCCCGTGCCGGTGTGGACCGAGTGGACGGCCCGCCCCGGCCCGCGGTACTCGACGCGGACGCCCGGCGACCCGTTCGCCGTGTTGAACGACTCGAACGCGGCCGCCGAGCCCTCCCCGGCGTCGTGGCGCAGCCGGATGCCCTCGCCCGACGGCCCGGTGTGGTGGATGTACATGCCGAGCCCCTCGCCCCGCTGCTGGATCTCGATGCCGTCGTTCGAGCCGCTCTTGTCGATGAAGA
Source organism: Rubrivirga sp. (assembly GCA_964229475.1). Classification (GTDB taxonomy): domain Bacteria; phylum Bacteroidota; class Rhodothermia; order Rhodothermales; family Rubricoccaceae; genus Rubrivirga. The sequence goes on along the minus strand of CAXRFJ010000605.1, from coordinate 43,520 downwards.
GGGCGTTCCCGGTCCCCACGCTCTCGACCTGGAGGGTCGGCGCGAACGACTCGGTCGACTGGTTGGCGAAGTAGCCGGCCTGCTCCCACTGCGTCGTGTTCGTGACGATCGAGGCGAGCCCGGCCCACGTCTCGCCGACATAGACGGCGCCGAGGCCGTGGTCGAACTGGGCACCCGAGCCGAAGTACCGGCCGTCGCCGCCGATGCGCGAGGCGAGGGTCCAGCTGGACTCGTCGAACCCGCTGCCGGTCCAGAACTCGGCCACGTTGGCCGCCGGGTCGCCGCCGAGCTGGCGGGCGGCGAGCGCGGGTCCGGTCCCGACCGTGAACGCCTCGACGGACGGGTTCGGGTTGGACCCGTTGTAGTTGTAGAAGCCGCCGGCCGTCCCCTGATCGTAGGTCCACCCGGACGTCGCGACGCCCGACCCGTTCGTGATGCCGAGGAGGGCGACCGCCTGAGAGGACGGGTTCTGGATCTCGAAGAGGCCGGGTGTGGCCCCGCCGGCGTCCGGCAAGACGGTCACCTTCAGCCCCTCTCCGCCCTCGCCGACCGTCACGCGCGCGTCGTCGGGTCCGTAGAGGATGCGGCCGTCGGGGGCCGCGTAGAGGAGCGTGTCGCCGGCCGTGTTGGTGACGAGGAACCCGTCGGTCTGGGCGGTCGCGGGGAACGCGAGGAGGGCGGCGAGAAGGAGGAGGGCGGAGCGCAGGGGCATGGGAGTGCGTGGGGTGGCTGAGCGCGCAGGATCGAGGGCCGGCCACGCCGTGCCGTCATGCAAAGACACGATCCCGACGGCGGCCTGGGGAGCGGGTCGCCGCTTGTCGCCCACCCCGACAGGCGGTCTCGCCGCCGGCTTCCGGACGCCCCCCCCGGGGCGCGCCGAGAGAGGCTGCCGGGCCCCGTCAGAACAGGTCCATCTGCCCGCCGGCGAGCCGCCGGAAGTGGCCCGTCGCGAGCGGGGTCCGCTCCCGGTTCAGGCCGAGGCGGCGGACCTCGGCCCGGAACACCTGCCGGACGGCGTCGGCGTACGGCCCGTCCGAGCGGAAGCGGTGGCCGAAGCGGGGGTCGTTGAGCCGGCCGCCCTTCCCCTCACGGATCCGGTGGAGCACGCGGTCGGCCCGGTCGGGCAGCGTCCGCCGGAGCCACTCCTCGAAGACCTCCGCGACGGCGCCCGGCAGCCGGACGAGCATGTAGCCGGCGCTCGTCGCGCCCGCATCCGCGGCGGCCCGGAGGATGGCCGGGAGCTCCTCGTCGGTGAGCCCGGGGATCAGCGGCGCCGCGTTGACGCCGACGGGCACGCCCGCCTCGGCGAGCGCCTCGACGGCCCGGAGCCGCGCCGCCGGGCGGCTCGCGCGCGGCTCCATCGGGCCCGCGAGGTCGTCGCGGAGCGTCGTGACGGAGAGCGTGACGCGCACGAGGTCGAGCGCGGCCAGCTCGCGGAGCACGTCGAGGTCGCGGGTCACGAGCGCGTTCTTGGTGATCAGCCCGACCGGGTTCCGGTGGCGGAGCAGGACCTCGAGGCAGCCGCGCGTGATCTCCAGCTTCCGCTCGACCGGCTGGTAGGGGTCGGTGTTGCCCGAGAGCGCGACTGTCTGCGGCCGCCAACTCGGTTTTTGGAACGCCTCCGCCAGGAGCCGCGGGAGGTCCGGCTTGGCGACGATCCGGGTCTCGAAGTCGAGCCCGGCCGAGAAGCCGAGGTACTCGTGGCTCGGGCGGGCGAAGCAGTAGGGGCACCCGTGCTCGCAGCCGCGGTACGGGTTGAGCGAGTGCGAGAACGGGAGGTCCGGGCTGTCGTTGCTGGCCAGCGCCGTCCGCGTCGTGTCGCGGAGGACGACGGTCTCGACGCGCCGGCGCTCGTCGTCGTCGAGGGCGGCCGGGTCGAGCGTGACGTCGAGGCGGGGGAACCGGCCGACCGGGTTGACGGCGGCGGCGCGGCCGCGGCGGGGGAGGGGAGCGGGCACGGCGGGTGGGGAGGGGCGCTCCCAGGCTCGGGGGCCGCCGTGACGCCTCGTCCGTCACCCCGCCCGCCTCGGATCGGGGCGGCCCGCTACCCGGTCAACAGCCGTTCCCGGATGGCCTTCGCCACGGCCGCGCTCCCCGAGTGGACGTGGAGCTTCTCGTAGAGCCGCTGGACGTGCGTGTTGACGGTGCTCCGGCTCACGAACAGCCGGTCGGCGATGTCCTGCTGAGTCCCGCCGGCGGCCATCTCGGCGAGCACCTCGCGCTCGCGGTCGGTCAGGCCGTAGTCGGGCGGCGGCGGGCGGCGCTCGAACGACGCCTGGATGACGCGGGCGACGGCCGGCCCCATCAGCATCCCGCCCGCGTGGGCCTCGGCGACGGCGGCCAGCACGCGCTCCAGCGGAGCCCCCTTCGTGACGTAGCCCGAGGCCCCGGCCCCCAGCGCCTCGGCGACCGTCTCGGGGTCGTCGCGGATGGTGAGCATGACCACGCGCGCGCCCGGCGCCCGCGCCTTCAGCGCGCCGAGCCCCTCGATCCCGCTCTGGCCGGGGAGGTTGACGTCGAGGAGGACCACGTCCGGCGTCTCGGCCCCGCGGAGCACGTCGAGCCGGGCCAGCGCCTCCTCGACGCTCCCGAACACGCCCGCCAGCCCGACGTGCGGGCCGACGACCTCGACGAAGGCCTCGCGGAAGGCCACGTCGTCCTCGACGATCCAGAGGCGGACGTGGGAGAGGTCGGGGAACGGGGGCATCGGGGTGGGGGAGGAGGCGTCGATACGATCCCGACGAGGCGCGCGTCCGGCGTCAGTCATTCGCACGATACCGCGTCGAGAGGGCGCGGAGGAGGACCCGGACGGCGACGCGCGCGCCCTCGCCCGGCGCGGAGTCGACGGCGAGCGTCGCGCCGAGCGCGTCGGCCCGGCGCCGCATCGTGCGCATGCCGCGGCCCGCCCCGCCGGCGGCCGGGTCGAACCCCCGCCCGTCGTCGGCGACCTCGAACCGGAACGCGTCGTCGTCGCTGCCGATGCGGACGGCGACGCGCCCGGCCTCGGCGTGGCGGACGGCGTTGTGGAGCGCCTCCGTAAAGCGGAGGTACAGGTCGCGCCGGGCCTCCATGTCGAGCGGGGCCTTGGGCACCGGCCCGCGCTCGACGGTGCCGCGCCCGCCCTCCAGCGTGTGGCGCGCGAACTGCTCCATCCGGTCGGCCACGGAGCTGAGGTCGTCGTGGCCGGCGTCGACGAGCCAGACGGTGTCGCGGAGGTCGGCGACGACGGCGCGCGCGGTGTCGCCGAGGTGGGCGAGGCGGGCGCGCTCGGCCTCGGGCAGCGTGGGCGAGAGCCGGGCGGCGTCGAGGCGGAGGGCCACGCTCGAGATCTTGCTCCCGATGTCGTCGTGGAGGTCGTCGGCGATGCGGCGGCGCGTCCGCTCGACGCGGAGGAGCTGGGCCACGCGGTACCGGTGGGCCACCAGCCCGACCGCGCCGACGAGGCCGGCGACGAGCGCCCAGAACCACGGCCGCAGCCAATACGGGGGAAGGATCCGGACGGCGAGGTCGGTCGGCTCGCTCCAGTAGCCGTCGCGGTTCGTGGCCGCGACCCGGAGCGTGTACTGGCCCGGCGGCAGGAGCGGGTACCGGGCCTCGGCGCGGTCCGTCGTGTGCCACCGGTCCTCCGCGCCGACCAGGCGCACCCGGTACCGGATGGCGTCGGGCCGGCGGAGGTCGGTCCCGGCGAACTCGACGGCGAGGTCGTTCCGATCGTGGGGGAGCCTGAGCCCGTTGAGAGCCTCCGCGAGCGGCACCCTCTCCCCGTCGACTCGGACGCTCGTCAACCGAACGGGCGCCGCCGTCGTGTCGATCTCGACCGCCGCCGGGTCGAACGCCGCGAACCCATCGACGCCCCCGACGAGGATCTCGCCGGTCGGCGTCTGGTCCCGGGCGTGGTAGTAGAGCTGGTCGCTCGGGAGGCCGTCGGCGGCGTCGAACCGCGTGATCACGTCGGCCTCGGGGTCGAGGCGGGCGAGTCCGGCGTTCGTACTCACCCACACGGCCCCGTGTCCGTCGAGAAAGACTCCTCCGACGCTCTCGTCGGGCAGCCCCTCGGCGGCGCCCCAGACGCGGCACGTTCCCGAGGCGAGGTCGACTCTGAACAGTCGGTTCTCGAAGCTCCCGATCCAGAGGACCCGGCCGGGCGCTGCCGCCAGCGACACGAGACGGTCATCGAGCGCGCACCCAGCCGGCTCGACGCGCGCCCATCTGCCCGAGGCCACGTCGAGTCGCATCAGCCCGGCTCCCTGGGTCGCGGTGTACAGGACGCCGGGGGCGTCGGGGAAGGCGTCGGCCGTCCAGACGTACGTCGGCGCGCCGGGCCCGTCCAGAGCGGTGGCCTGCCGGGTGGCCGTGTCGAGGCGGAACAGGCCGGCCTCGGAAGTCGCCACCCACAGGGCGTCCGGAGTCCCGCGGACGGGCACGATGTCGGTTACGTATCCGCCCCGGTCGGGCGCCAGCGGAACGGACTCGGTGTGACCCGTCGCGGGGTCGAACCGGAAAAGGGTTGGGGCCGTGCCGCCGAGCCAGAGCGCGCCGCCCGCCGTCTCGTGGATGGCGAAGGGGACGGAGAGCGGGTGGCTCGGGTCGCCGAACCATCGGTCCGCCCGGCCCATCGCCCAGTGGTACCGATGGAGGCCCCCGCCCACGGTCCCCACCCAGACGACCCCGGGGTCTCGCCGTGAGGCGTGGACCGACATGACGTTGGGCGTCCGGAGCCCGTCCGGTCGGTCGGTGGCGTACGTAGCCGAGTGGAAGCGGGGGCGCGAGACCTCCGCCTGCAGCAGGCCGTCGGTGGTTCCGAGGGAGAGCGTCCCGTCGTGCTCCTCCACGGAGAGAACGTGGACGCCGCGGAGGACGCGGCCGTCCCGCTTCCGGACGATCGCCACCTCGCGCACCCCGCCGGGTCCGACGGCCCAGAGCCCGCTGCCCCGTGTGCCTCCCCACACCACGCCCGGATGCGCCCTCGAGGCCATCATGGACGACACGGCGGCGCCCAACTGGGCGGTGACGCCCGACGGCTGAAGCGTCGCCGGGTGCAGACGCTCGACGCGCCCCGCGCTGTCGCCGGCCCAGAGGGTATCCCCGCGAACAGCCAGGGCCGTCAGCCCGCGCCGTCGGCGATCGCGACGCACGCGACGGGCGTGGAGGTCGAACCGCGTGAGCCCCCCCTCGGTCGCGGCGACCAGCACGGGTCCGTCCTTGGCGAGCGCCCGGACCGGCCCGTTCGTCAGTGGCCCGACCGGCCTCGGTCGCCCGCTCGACGAGACGTGCGTGACCGCGCGGTCGGTACCGACCCACACCCCCTCGCCATCGGGGAGAAGAACGCGAGGGGCCCCCTGCGTCGCCGAGACGTCTGCGACGAGGGCGAACCGATGCGTCCCGGCGTCCCGGCGCCAGAGGGCGGCGTCGGTCGCCGCCCAGAGGGCGCCGGCCTCGGAGGCCGCGAGAAGCCGGACCGGTCGCCCTCCCAGGTCATCGTCCGCGGACGGACCGAGGCGGGCCCCGTCGTAGCGGTCGAGCGTCTCTCCGGCCACGATCCAGACGGGCCCGCCCGGCGGGTGGGCGACGGCGTCCACGCGGAGACTCGAGAGGCCGTCGGCCGGCGTGAGGTGACGGGCCAGGAGCGTGCGGGGCTGGCCCTGGGCGCCCCCGGCGATGAGCGCAGCGAGAAGGACGGTGAGCGCGCGCCGAAGCGCGAGGGACGGCATGGAGCAGAGGGGGGCGGGGGGGGCGAAGCTACCGGGCCCCTCCTCTGCACGTCAGCACTCGCTGTCGAAGACACAGCCCAGGTTCCCGCAGGGCCACGGATCGAAGACCTTGTCTGGATCCTCCTGTTTCACATTGGGTTCCGTCCCGACGACGAGGGTCAGCCGCTTCAGGGACGAGCCCCTGTGCCCGAGGAGGTATGTGGACTCCCGCTTCATCCCGGAGTCCGGCAGGACGACGAACGTCCCGACATCGGTGTTTTTCGTGATGCCGACGGCAGGCACCGTGCTCCCGGACCGGAGACGTATCGCGGGGGTCCTGCGCTTGGCTTCGTCCTCGATGGCGCGGAACGCCTTTCTGGGGTCGTCGGAGGGAAGGGAGGCGGGGGTGCACTTCGCGAGGTAGTCGGTCGCCGTCATGGCCGCCATCATCCACATGTGGTCGCCGTCGGTCGCCTCCCGGGGGAGCGAGCCGAGGGAGATGCCCAGGTCCTTCCGCTTCGTCTCGATTGCGCGGTCTACGGCGAGGGGGGCCCACGGGAGGTAGAGCGTGTCTGGAGTGAGGAGCGCTTCGCCCCGCTTCTCGTTCTCCATCGTCACGAAGCGGATGTCGAGGTCGTCGAACGCACTCCCCCTCCAATCCCGAGTCCCCCTCGCAGTCCCCCGCGCGATCGTCCGCACACGCCGGGCCAACTCGGGCGAGCCTCCTTGAGCGTCGGCCTCGGACCGGACGACCCGGCGGAAGTTGGTCGGGGAAAGCTGGCGCAGGCTCCGGAGGAGACTCGCACGCCGTCTCGTGAAGCCGTGGACGATCGAGATGACGTCGCCCAGGTGATACCATTCGAGAACCCAGGGGTGGGGCATAGGAAGGAAGGGGTGATGCGTTCCGTCACGATAGGCCCGTCTGCGGGCCAGGATCTCATGCGCTTGCACGAATCCCACGTCGCCAGCGGTCGGCGTATGGAGCGCTCGGTATCGTCCGGACGGTCCGGAGCGCCCTGACTTTGCAGAGTCCTAGCCCGAGTGCGAGATCCCGGGCCGTAGGTTTCTCGTCCCAGATCTACGCACGCCACTTGCGCCGGCGCGGCCGGCCCCGACCATGGACCACAAGGAAGGACAGTACAAGGTCGCCGACCTCTCGCTCGCCGCGGAAGGCCGCAAGCGGATCGAGTGGGCCGAGAGCCGGATGCCGGTCCTCATGAAGCTCCGCGAGGAGTACGCCCAGACCCAGCCGTTCGCGGGCTACAAGATCACCGGGTGCCTCCACGTCACGAAGGAGACGGCCGTGCTCATCGAGACGCTCAAGGCGTGTGGCGCCGAGGTGGCGTGGAGCGGCTGCAACCCGCTCTCGACCAACGATTCGGTCGCCGCGGCGCTCGCGCTCGGGCCCAACGGTGACGGCGACGGCGTCGAGATCTACGCGTGGTACGGCCAGGACACCGAGGCCTTCTACTGGTGCATCGACCGGACCATCGACACCACGCCGAGCACGACGCTCGACGACGGGGCCGACCTCATCTTCCGCGTCCACAGCCAGTTCCCCGAGAAGGCCGACGACATCATCGGCGGCTCCGAGGAGACGACGACCGGCGTCCACCGCCTCCGCGCGATGGCCGAGGACGGCAAGCTGCTCTACCCCGTCTACGCCGTCAACGACGCCGAGACGAAGTGGGACTTCGACAACGTCTACGGGACCGGCCAGTCGACGCTCGACGGCATCCTCCGCGCGTCGTCGGTGCTGCTCGCGGGCAAGAACTTCGTCGTCGCCGGCTACGGCCACTGCGGCCGCGGCGTCGCGATGCGGGCGAAGGGCATGGGCGCCAACGTCATCGTCACCGAGATCAAGCCGACGGCGGCCCTCAAGGCCACGCTCGACGGCATGCGCGTGATGACGATGGAGGAGGCCGCCAAGGTCGGCGACATCTTCGTCACCGCGACCGGCATGCGCGACGTCATCCGCGGCGAGCACTTCGTCTCGATGAAGGAGGGCGCCATCGTCTGCAACACGGGCCACTACGACGTCGAGATCGACCTCGTCGCGCTCAACGACATCGCCGTCTCGAAGCGGACGATCCGCGAGGACAACGTCGAGTACACGATGGACAACGGCCGGAAGGTCTACGTCCTCGCCGACGGCCGCCTCGTGAACCTCGCCGCCGCCGAGGGCCACCCGTCGGAGGTCATGGACATGAGCTTCGCCAACCAGTTCCAGGCCCACCTCGCGCTGATCCAGCGCCACGAGGCCGGCGAGGAGCTACCGAACACGGTCCTCGACCTCCCCGAGGAGCTCGACCAGGAGATCGCCGGGATCAAGCTCGAGACGATGGGCCTCGCCATCGACACGCTGTCGGACGAGCAGGTGGCCTACGCCACCGACTACTCGGCCGGCACCTGATTCCCCGCCTCGGGGTCACCTCCGAGGCGGACCGAGCCGGGGCGGCTACCGCCATAGCCTCCCGGAAAAGAGCGCCCGCCCCCCTTCTCAGGGGGCGGGCGCTCGCTGTTCGGGGCCTCCCGCAACCACACGGGCCTCCGCCCCCGTACGTTGGCCCTCCGCCCCACGCTGCTCGACATGCCGATTGCGTCGACTCCTCGGGCCCGGCTCGCGTCGCTCGCCCTCGTCTCCGTGGTCACCCTCGGGGCCACGTTCTCCGCACGGATGGCCGGTACCCCCGTCCTCCCCGAGACGCCCTACGACTACGACGGCGCCGAACTGCCGCTCCACCTCCAGCACCCCTCGGTCCTCCGGTGGGACAACACGCCGGACGACAACCCGATCACCGACGCCGGCGCGACGCTCGGCCGCGTCCTCTTCTACGACGTCCGCCTGTCGCAGAACGGGACGGTCTCGTGCGCGACGTGCCACCGGCAGGAGCACGGCTTTTCGGACCCCCGGCCCCTCAGCGTCGGGTTCCGGGGGGAGCCGACGGACCGGAACTCGATGGCGCTGGCGTTCGCACGGTACGAGCGCAACCGCCGGTTCTTCTGGGACGGCCGCGCCCGGACGCTCGAGGCCCTGGCGCTGGAGCCGATCCAGGACCCCGTCGAGATGGGCATGACGCTCGAGGAGCTCGAGGCCCGGCTCGCGGCCACCGACTTCTACCCCGGCCTCTTCGCCGACGCGTTCGGCACGCCCGAGGTCACCTCGAGCCGCGTCGCGCGGGCGCTGGCCCAGTTCGTCCGCTCCATCGTGGCCTCCAACTCCCGCTACGACGCCGCGCGCCAGGCCGAGGAGGGAGTGTTCGGCCGACCCCTCGCCGGGCTGACGGCGCAGGAAAACCGCGGGCTCGAGCTGTTCTTCGGCGAGGGGCGGTGCGAGCAGTGCCACTCGGGCGACATGTTCATGGGGAACGGGGCCACCAACAACGGGCTGGACTCGACGTTCGCCGACACGGGCGTGAGCAGCCGCGGCCGGGGCCGGGGCGCCTTCAAGACCGTCTCGCTCCGCAACGTCGCGCTCACGGCGCCCTACATGCACGACGGCCGCTTCGCGACGCTTGAGGAGGTCGTCGACCACTACAGCGCCGGCGTCCGGATCAGCCCCACCCTCGACCCCCGCCTGCGCCGGGGCGGTCGGCCGATCCGCCCGGCCTTCACGGACGCCGAGCGGGCCGACCTCGTGGCTTTCCTGCGCACCCTCACCGACACGATGATCACCACCGACCCGCGGTGGTCCGATCCGTTCGTCTCCCGAGCGCCGGCCTCCCGTTGAGGGGCCTAAGGGTTGCGTCGCAGCCGGGCCGCGGCGTGCTCGACGCAGGGCCGGAGGGTTCGCCATCGACGCGTTGCCGCGCGATCCGGTCACGGGGCCGGGCGTCGGCTCGCACCGGCCCTCGGCACCGGTCGAATCGCTGAGGCGAGGCGGCTGCCACGGTCTCTGAGCTGATCCCCTGCCCGCGCCGGGTGCGGGCCGCCGTTGTTCGGGGCAGGGGGCGTCAGCCGCAATAGATTCATGCGCAGACTCAAATCGTAGAGGATGAACAGGAAGCTCTGGACGGCGTGCGCGACCGTCGTCTTTTTCGCGGCGCGCTGTGGCTCAGCGCAGGGGTGGCCGCCGGCCGACTTCGTACCGGGCGAGGTGAGGTGGGCGGCGACGTGGGATTCCCCGACGGTCCCAGGGAGCGACCTCACCGCGGTGGGCCACGTCGTCGCGGCCTCGGCGCCGGGTGGTGACGTCTGCGTCGCGGTCATGGAGACCCTCCCCGGCGCGACGTTCGGGCCGGTCGTCAGGAGGCTCGGGGCCGACGGGGGGGAGCGCTGGTCGCATGCAGTGCCGCAGTGGCCGTCGCTCGGTGCCGTAGCGGACGCGGTGGCCGCGGTCGGAGACGCCTGCGTCGTCGGTGCGCGGGCGGCGCATCCGGCGACCGGACTCGTCGCTCGTGTCGAAGCCGGAGGGACGGCGTGGGCTGCTGAGCTACCGGGCGAGGTCCTCCAACTCGATCTCGAGCCCGACGGCCGTGGTGGCGTGTGGGTGGGCACGTCGGAACAACGGGAGTTCCCTCTCCGCCCCGACGCCGTGCTGACCCGGCTTGATGCGGACGGCGTCGAGCGCGCGCGGTGGGTGTCCTCGGGGCCGCCTCCCGAGGGCGTGATGAGTTGGGACGTCCGCGGAGTCCAGGCGCTCACCGTGCTCCCCGGTGGCCGAGCCGTCGCCCTCGTCGGATCCGACTCGCTGGCCGTCGTCACTCCCGATGGAGACGGGGAGACGGCGCCCCTTGCCGACGGATTCCTCGGGACGGCCCTCGCGTTCGACGAGGACGAGCCCGGCGACGTGATCGTGCTCGGGACGGTCGGGCGCGGCGCCGCATCGGCCGTGGTCCAGCGGGTCTCCGTCAGTGGCGAGGTCCGATGGGCCACGGAGTTGGGTCCCGCCGCCGACGGGGCGCGGCCGGCGCGAGCCTCCCCGTGGACGGCCATCATGCGAGACGGGGACGCCTACGTCGCATGGAGGAGCGGGAGCACCACGTCCCGGCTCGCTCGCGTCGACGGCGAGACGGGTGCCCCCCGCTGGGACGTCCCGGAACCGAGCGGTCAGACGCCACGCCGGCTCGTCGCTGATGGCGAGGGCGTCTTGTTCCACGCGCAGGCCGGTTGGGCCGCGTGGGGCGCCCTCGCCACCGACGGGTCCGAACGCTGGCATGAAGCGGGAGGAATCAGGGACGGGGCGGGACGGGCGCTCGTCGCGTGCGGCGCAGGCGCGACGTGCTTCGCCTCGCGGACATCGCTGACCGCCCGGGGGCCCGATGGGAGCCCGGCGTGGGCGCTGGAACTGGATGGCGCTCCGTATCCCCGGGTCGCGATCGCCCACGTCGTCGGTGGGCCGGGCGGCGGCGCGTACGCCACCGGACGGGTCTGGACCGGAGCGGAAGACGCCGACCTGTTCGTCGGCCGGCTCACGCCGGGAGGCGATCTCGACTGGATGGCCACCGTCGATGGCGGTGGGACGACCGATGCCCCTGCGACGGTCGCGAGCACGCCCCGCGGTGGTCTCCTCGTCGCGGGCTCCGCCACCGACGAGGCGGCCGCCACACGGCGCGTGCTGATCGCCTCGGTCGCTCCGAGTGGGGAGGTCGAGTGGAGGCAGACGATCGGCAGCGATGTCGCCGAGGCCGGGGGGATCCTCGCGACGGCGGACGGCGCCGTCGTACTCCTGTCCGACAGGAGCCAGGAGCGGAACGCCATCCGCCTTCTCCGTCTCGACGCACGGGGACACGAGGTCTGGAACACGCTCGTGGCAGACGGAGCAGCGGCCCGCCCCGTCGGGCTCCACACGACGCCTGATGGCATCGCCGTCGTGTGGGAACGCGATGCGGCGGATGTCCACGTCGAGCGGTTCGGGCCCGGCGGGGGGCGTCTCGAAGAGAGGACGCTCGACCGCGCCTCGTGCCGTCTGCCCTACGGCCAGCCGAGCCAGTCCGCATCCGACGGCCAGGGGAAGGTCTACGTGAGCGTCAACGGAGCGCGGGACGAGGACACGGGCGCGTGTGTGGGAGCGGGGGTGTTCCGCTTTTCCTCTGGCGGGGCGGTCCGCAGAACGGGCATCGGCGCGAGCTTGGCGGGAGTCCACGCCCTCGACGTCGCGGACGATGGACGTGTGGCGGCGATCTACTCCGGGGAGCGCACGGCGGTCGCGACGCGGGCCGTGTCGATCGATCCGGCCGGCACGATCCGGAGCGACGTCCAAGTCGAGGGGGACGTCCGCCTCACAGGCGTCGCCGCGGGACCCGAGGGGCAGGTCGTCGCAGCCGGATATGACCCCGAAGGCTTCCCAGTCCTGATCCGGGGGGAGGGAGCGGGCCATGAGGCCGTTCCACTGCCCGGCTTTGCCACCCTGGTCGCGGAGACGGGCGCCGTCGTGTTGGACGGGACCACGGCATACGTCGCCCTGAACTCACGACCGGCTCCGGCGGTCAACCCCGCGTCCCCGATTCGCATCGCTGGGGTCGTGCGCGTCGACGGGGCGGTCGAGGTCACGGCCGAAGAGGCGCCCTCCGCCGGGGTACGCCTGCGCGTCGCCGGCCCAAATCCGAGCCGAGCAGGAGGCGATGCCCGCGTCTGGCTCGGGGCCCCCGCTCGACTCGTGCTCTACGACGTACTCGGACGGCGCATCGCACAGTGGGCGAGTGCCGCAGGCGAGGTCGCGATCGGGATGCCCGAGGCCCCTGGGGTCTACATCCTCCGAGCGGAGGGGGAGCGGTGGGCTGGAGCGATTCGCCTGGTCGTCACCCGATGACGTTCTCCTACCGGTGCCTCACGGGAGGGGGAGGTCTCAAGAGGGCGCGTCCTCAGGTGCGTTGACGTTGAGGAGCGCGCCGCCCTCGATCGCGACCTCCCGCACCGCCAGCCGCGCCAGCAGGTCCCGCAGCGCCAGCCGGCGCTCCATGAGGCACGCCCGGGCGGCCGGCCCCGCCGTCGCCACGCGCCACAGCGCCAGCGTCGGCTGGCGGCGGCCGTCGGCGTCGACGGCGACGAGGGCGTCAGCCCGGCCTGCCTCGGTCGAGAGAAGCGGGCGGAGGGCGGCCGGCGTGAGGGAGGGCAGGTCGACGGCGGCCGACAGGAGCCAGGGCGTCTCGGCGGCCTCGAGGCCGGCCACGAGCCCCGCGAGCGGACCGGCGTCGGGCGCGGCGTCGAGCACGATCTCCGCCGGCACCGGGTAGGTGCGCGGCTCGGCGCCGGTCGCGATCCGCATCGCCCCGACGTGCGGCGCGAGCGCGGCGTGGACGAGCGCGACGAACGGGACGCCGGCCAACTCCGCGAGCGCCTTGTCGCGCCCGAACCGCCGGGACGACCCGCCCGCCAGGATGAGCCCGGTGACCTCGGCGGGGTCAGGCATCGGGGTTCGGGAACAGGTCCGTCTCGTCGGGCCGCCGATGGAGGCAGTCGAAGTCCTTCTCCACGAGGAGCGCCAGCCGTCGCCCGTCGCCCGCGTCCTGCGTGCCCTCGAAGCCGACGCGCTCGTCGTCCGGCCAGCCCGCGACCCAGTCCCTGGGGACGGACACAGTCAGCGCGACTCCGCTCAGCGAGGCCCCGAGGCCGGCGCGGTCGGTCGTTTGGAGCCGGTAGACGAGCGACGACCCCGGCGCGACGCGCGTCTCGGCCACGACCTCGCCCGCCTCGGCGAGACGGCGGACCTCGGAACGGGTCAGGCGGAGGCGGATCGAGTTGCCCTGGATGCGGAGCTTCATGGGGTCAGGGGGCCGCCCACGCCGGCACCTGCCCGTAGACGACGCCGAAGACGAGGGGGAGCAGGAGGTAGGCCGCGGCCGTCACGAGGACGACGAACGCGAGGTTCAGCCAGACGCCGGCCCGCGCCATCTCGGGGAGCGTGACGAGGTCGCTCCCGAACACGATCGCGTTCGGCGGCGTGCCGACCGGCAGCGCGAACGCGCACGACGCCGCGAGCGCCGTCGGCACGGCCAGCAGGAGGGGGCTCTCGCCGAGCGCCAGCGCCAGCGCCGCGACGACGGGCAGGAAGGCCGCCGCCGTCGCCGTGTTGCTGGTCATCTCCGTCAGCAGCAGGATCACGAGCGCGATGACGGCGACGACGGCCAGCGTCGGGAGCCCGCCGAGGCCCACGAGGAGGGCGCCGATGTAGGCGGCGAGGCCGGTCGCCTGGATGGCCGCCGCCAGCGACAGCCCGCCGCCGAACAGGATCAGCACGCCCCACGGCAGGGCCTCGGCGCTCCGCCAGTCGAGCACGAACTCCATCCGCCGCCAGTCGGCCGGGATCAGGAAGAGGAGGAGGGCGCCGCCCATCGCGATCGCCGTGTCGCTGAGGCTCGGGAGCACGTCGCGCACGAGCGGTCCGAACATCCAGAGCGCCGCGACGAGGCCGAACACGAGCGCGACGACACGCTCTGGCCCCGACATCGGCCCCATCTCCCGGAGCTCGTCGCGGACGTAGGCCGCGCCCCGCGCCATCGGCTCGCGGCCGAGGGGGTAGATCCGCACGAGGACGGCGAACACGAGCGGGAGCCCGATGGCGACGACCGGCACGCCGAGCAGCATCCACTGCCCGAACCCGATCTCGACGCCGTAGGTCTCGCTCAGGAAGCCGGCGAGAAGCGCGTTCGGCGGCGTCCCGATGATCGTCCCCACGCCGCCGACGGTGGCGCCGTAGGCGATGGAGAGCGCGATGACGATGCCGAAGTGGCGCCGCGTCGAGCCCTCGGCGCCCTCGCCGACCAGCCCGGCCACGCTCACGCCGATGGGCAGCATCATCAGCGCCGTGGCCGTGTTGCTGACCCACATCGAGACGAACGCCGCCGCGAGGAGGAAGCCGAACGCGATCCGCCGCGGGCTGTCGCCGACGAGCCGGACGATCGTGAGCGCGATCCGCCGGTGGAGGCCCCACCGCTGCATCCCGAGGGCAAGCAGAAAGCCGCCGAGGTAGAGGTAGATGAGCGGGTTCGCGAACGGCGCCGCGGCCTCGTCCACGGGCAGGACGCCGAGGGCGGGGAAGAGGACGAGCGGGAGGAGCGCCGTCGCCGGGATCGGGATGGCCTCGGTGATCCACCACGCCGCCATGAGGAGGGCGACGGCCGCGCACCGCCAGCCCTCGACCGACAGCCCCTCGGGCGTGGGGAGCGCGAGGAGGGCCGCGAACAGGAGCGCCCCGCCGATCAGCCCGGCCCGCTGGAGCCGCTGCGGGGGCGGCGCCGGGTCGTCGGCGTCGCGCTCCAGCATGAGGTCGGCGTCCGCGAGGTCGCGGTCGAGGTCGGCGGGGGCGTCGGGCACGAGGGGGGCGGGGCGGGGCCGCGCAGTCTACGCCGGGCGCGAGCGCGGGCCGGCCGACCTCGGCGGCGGCGCGACCGAGGCGGACGGCTTCGACGGTCCTTGTTGCAACAAGGGATTGGGTAGGGCGTTGGTTCCTTGTTCCAACAAGGACCCTGATGTTGCCCACCCTCGACCCGCCGCTCGCCCTCACGGACGACGCCCAGGACCTCCTCTTCCGCGAGGCCCGCACGGCCAACACGTTCACCGACGAGCCCGTCTCCGACGCGCAGATCCGCGCCATCTACGACCTCGCCAAGTGGGGCCCGACGGCCCTCAACGGCCAGCCGCTCCGCGTCCTGCTCGTCCGCTCCGACGAGGCGAAGGCGCGGCTGCTCCCCCACATGAGCGGGGGGAACGTCGCCAAAACGGCCGGCGCTCCGCTCGTCGCCGTCCTCGCCTACGACGCCGACTTCCACGCGCAGCTCCCGCGCGTCTTTCCGCACGCGCCGCAGGCGAAGGGCTGGTTCGACGGCGACGAGAAGGCCCCGGCGCGGCACCAGGCCGCGCGCGACAACGCGTGGCTCCAGGCCGGCTACTTCATCGTCGGCGTCCGCGCGGCCGGGCTGGCGGCGGGCCCGATGGGCGGGTTCGACGCGGACGGCGTCGACGTCGAGTTTTTCGCCGACCGCCCGTGGCGCTCGTTTCTCGTCGTCAACATCGGCCGACCCGGAGAGGGCGCGTGGCGGGAGCGTCTCCCGCGGCTCGATTTCGACGAGGTCGTCGAGGAGGCGTAGGTCGCCCCGCCTCGGCGTCGGGGCGCGCGGGTCAGGCCGGCTCCGCGATCCGCGCGGCGCCGGCGTAGACGTTGAAGCGTCCGTCGCGGACGAACCCGAGCAGGGTCATCCCGTGGGCCTCGGCGAGGTCGACGGCCAGCGACGAGGGCGCGCCGACCGCCGCGAGCACGGGGACGCCGGCCATCAGCGCCTTCTGGACGAGCTCGAACGACGCCCGCCCGCTGACCAGGACGCCGTGCGCGGCCGGCACCGCTGCGCCGGATTCGAGGAACGAGCCGACCAGCTTGTCGACGGCGTTGTGGCGCCCGACGTCCTCGCGCACGCGGACGAGGCCGCCCGCCTCGGTGAAGAGCGCGGCGGCGTGGAGCCCGCCCGTCTGCTCGAACACGTCCTGCGATTGGCGGAGCGCGTCGGGCAGGGCGTGGACGGTCGCCGGGAGAAGCGACGGGCCCGCGGGCAGCGTCGGTGGGTCGACCGTGGCGATGGCCTCCAGCGACGCCTTCCCGCAGACGCCGCAGCTCGACGTCGTGTAGACGTGCCGCTCCAGTCGCCGGGCGTCGACACGGGCGCCGTCGGCGAGCGTGACGACTACGACGTTCGGGTCGCGCCGTCCGCCCTGGACCGGCGTGTGGCCCACGTCGAGCACGTCGTCGGGTGAGCGGATGACGCCCTCGCCGTGCAAGAACCCGAGGGCGAGCGCCACGTCGTCGCCCGGCGTCCGCATCGTGACCGCCAGCCGCTGGACGCGCGCGTCGCGCCCGCCGCCGAAGCGGAGGCGGATCTCGAGCGGCTCCTCGGCGGCCAGCCGGTCACGGGCGGGCTCGGCGTCGTCGCCCCGCACGCGGACGACCGGCACCTCGCGGACGGCGCTCGCGGCGCGGGCGGCCTCTGCCCCCGGCTCCAGGGTGGGCGCGGTCATTCGGGCTGGGCGCCGTCGCGCCCGTCCCTGTTCGAGTGGACCGGCGGCTGCGGGTCGTGGAGCTGCTTCCCCAGCGTCCCGACGAGCGTGAGCGTCGCGTCGAGCCCGCGCCGCACGTCGGGGTCGCGGAGCTTGGCGAGGACCGACAGCGAGCCGGGCGCGTCGTCGGTCTGGTCGATCCGCTCGCCGGCCGCGTCGAGGGCGCGGTCGAGCGCGGTCACGAACCGGTCGAGGCCGTCGGCGTCGAGTTTCCCGAGCAGCGTCGCGAGCGTGAGGAGGTTGGCCAGCCCGGCCCGGCCCTCGTCCGAGTTGAGGCCGGCCAGCACCACCGCCATCACGCTCTGGAACTCGGCCAGCAGCCCGTTCAGCACGCGGAGCGTGCCCGACTCGTGGAGCGTGTCGAGCAGCCGCCGGAGGTCGTCCTCGGCGGTGAAGGCGTCCTGGCCGGGCGGGGCCGGCGGCGGCGCGTAGGCGATGGGCTGGGCCACGGGGAGTTCGGAGTTGGGAGTTCGGGGTTCGGAGTTCGCTCGTCCCGGGGCGAAGAACGCTGAACCCCGAACGCTGAACTCGCGGAGGCCGCGTCAGCGGCCGTAGCCGACGGGCGGGTGCGGGAGGACGGGGAGCGCGTAGTCGGGGCGGGCCCACTTCCGCTCGACCTCGACGCCGTTCTGGGGCGTCGGCGAGCCGTAGCGGTGGAAGCCGGGCTTGACCGGCCGGCGGCGGCGCTCGGGGGCGCCGTCGAGGACCTCCATCTTGACCGCCAGCTCCTTGTAGGCCGGCGTGTCGCTGGCGGGGTCGACGACGTTCGACGTCAGGTAGTTGACCGCGTGGCGGGCCGACGACAGCGGCATGAACAACTCGCCGTCGCGGACCTGGTCGCTCACGAGCACCTGCGCCCGAACCGCGCCCCGCCGCGACACGAGGCGGACCCAGTCGCCGGTCGCCACCCCGCGCGCCTCGGCGAGCGCGTGGCTCACCTCGACGTAGGTGTCCGGGATGATCGAGTTGAGCCCGGCCGACTTGTGCGTCTGGTTGCCGACGTGGAAGTGCTCGAGGTTGCGGCCCGTGTTGAGGTGGAGGTCGTACTCGTCGTCGGGCTGGTCGCTCGGCTCGGTCCACTCCAGCGGATACAGCCGCGCCTTGCCCTCGGGCAGGTGGAACGCCTCCGTGTAGAGGAGCGGCGTGTCGGTGCCGTCGGCGGCGACGGGCCAGCAGAGCGACTGGTAGCCGGCGAGCCGGGCGTCCGTCACGCCGGCGAACATCGGGGTCGTCGCGGCGATCTCGTCCATGATCTCCGACGGGTGCGCATACCCCCAGTCGTGGCCGAGGCGGGCGGCGAGGTCGGTCAGGATCTCCCAGTCGGGGCGGCTGTCGCCGAGCGGGTCGAGGGCCTTGTAGAGCCGCTGGATCCGGCGCTCGGTGTTGGTGAACGTCCCGTCCTTCTCGAGGCTCGGGCTCGCCGCCAGCACCACGTCCGCGAACTCGGCCGACTTCGAGAAGAAGATCTCCTGGACGCAGAAGAAGTCGAGCTTCGCGAGCGCGTCCTGCACGTAGTGCGCGTTGGCGTCGACGAGCGCGATCTCCTCGCCCACCAGGAAGAGCGCCTTCAGCGACCCGTCGTGGATCGCCTCGATCATCTCGCGGTTGTTGAGCCCTTTCTCGGTCGAGAGCGTGACGCCCCACGCGTCTTCGTAGCGCTGGCGGGCCGCGTCGTCCTCGACCTTCTGGTAGCCGGGGAAGAAGGTGTTGATCGAGCCGAAGTCCGAGCAGCCCTGGACGTTGTTGTGGCCGCGGAGCGGGTAGCCGCCGGTGCCCGGCTTGCCGAAGTTGCCGGTGACGAGGAGGAGGTTGGAGATGGCCGTGCTCGTGTCCGAGCCCATCTGGTGCTGCGTCACGCCCATCGCCCAGAGGCCGCAGACCGTCTCCGCCTCGGCGACGAGGCGGGCCGTCTCGACGAGCTGGTCGCGCGGGATGCCGGTCTGCTCCTCGGCGACCTCAAGGGTGAACGGCGCGAGCGACTGGCGGTAGCTCGCCTCGTGGTTGACCCAGCGATCCAAAAAAGCGCGGTCCTCCCAGCCCTGGTCGAGGATGTGCTTCGTGACCGCGCTCAGCCAGATGAGGTCCGTCCCGGGGTTCGGCCGGAGGAAGACGTCGGCGCGCTGGGCCGTCGTGTGCCGGCGGAGGTCGGCCACGACGTGCGTCTGCCCGCGCTTCTTCTGGGCGGCGCGGAGGTGAGCTGCCAGCACGGGGTGGCTCTGGTCCGTGTTGGTCCCGACCATCAGCACGAGGTCGGCGTTGCGGATGTCGTCGAGGGTCCCGGCGTCGCCGCCGTAGCCGACGGTCCGCCACAGGCCCATCGTGGCCGGCGCCTGGCAGTAGCGGCTGCAGTTGTCGACGCTGTTCGTGCCGAAGACGGCGCGGGCCAGCTTCTGGACGAGGTAGCTCTCCTCGTTCGTCGCCTTGGACGAGGCGATGAACGCGACCGACTGCGGCCCGTGCGCGTCGGCGATCGCCCGCATCCGCGTGGCGACCGTCTCCAGCGCCGCGTCCCACGACGCCGGCTCGAACGTCTCGCCGCCGCGCCCGTCCGGCACGCGGACGAGCGGCTGGCGGAGCCGCTCGGGGCTGTTGACGAAGTCCCACCCGAACTTTCCCTTCACGCACGTCGAGATGCCGTTGGCCGGCCCCTCGCCCGTCGGCTCGACCTTGAGGATCCGCCGCTCGCGCGTCCAGACGTCGAACGAGCAGCCGACGCCGCAGTAGGTGCAGACGGTCTTCGTCCGCTCCACCGACGCCTCGCGCATCTTGGCCTCGGCGTCGCTCAGCGCGAAGATCGGCGAGTTGCCGACGTAGGGCTCGACGGCCTTGACCACGTCCACCGACGGGTAGAAGACGTCGCTCCGGAGGTTCGTGAAGTGGCCGGCCTGGCCGATCATGGACTTCTCCATGAGCGCGTTGCAGGGGCAGACGGTCACGCATTGCCCGCAACTCACGCACGAGCTCTCGCCGGCCGGCGCGCTCGTCCCGTCGGGCCGGGCGTCCCACTTGACGCGCGGCACGTCGGCCTCCCAGTCGATCGAGAGCGTCTCCGTGACCTGGACCTCCTGGCAGGCCTCGACGCACTTGCCGCACAGGATGCACTGGTCGGGGTCGTACTGGTAGAACGGGTGGCTCGCGTCGACGTCGTAGGGCTTCCGCTCGAACGGGTACCGCTGGTGCTCGACGGCGACGTGCTTCGTCGCGTTGTGGACCGGGCAGTCGCCGTTGTTCCGGTCGCAGACGGTGCAGTAGAGGTTGTGGTGGCCGAGGATCCGGTGCATGGCCTCCTCGCGGGCGGCCGCCGCCGCCTCGGTCCGCGTCTCGACCACGAGCCCGGCGCGGACGGGCGTCGCGCAGGCCCGGACGCGCTGCCCGCCTACCTCGACGACGCACGTGTCGCAGGCCTGGATCGGGCCCAGCTCCGGCTGGAAGCAGACGTGGGGGACGGAGTGGCCGCCGGGGCCGCCCTCGGTCGCCGTCTTCTGGCCGTCGGCCTCGTCGAGCCGGTCGAGGAGCGTCGCCAGCCACTCGCCGTCGCGGCCCTCGACCGCCCGCCCGTCGACCGTCAGCGGGACCGGGGCGCGGGTGGCGCCGGGGGCGGCGGCGTTGTGCGACTGCGGGCCGGGGCGTTGGAGCTCCATCGAAGGGCGCGTGAAGGGACCGACAGGGTACACGTGCCGGCCGCGCCGTGCTCCGGCCGCAGGCTCGGGTCTCGCCTGACATCGCCCGCGTCGGGCGGATCGCCGAGGCCGGGCCGGTCAGTAGCCGGCGTCGAGGTCGACGCGGTTGCGGAGGTCGCCGCCGCCCCGCCACCGCTCGAGGTTGTCCGCGAAGAGCCCCAGCGCGCGCTCGGCGTAGTGCGGCGTGTCGCCGGCCACGTGCGGCGTGACGATCACGTTGTCCAGGCCCCACAGCGGCGACGACGCGGGGAGCGGCTCGTCCTCGAACACGTCGAGCCCGGCCGCGCCGACCCGCCCGGAGCGGAGCGCCTCGACGAGGTCGTGCTGGTCCACCGTCTCGCCACGGCCGACGTTGACGAACACGGCCCCGCGCTTCATGGCGCCGAACACGTCGGCGTCGAGCATCCGGTAGGTCGCGTCGGTGGCGGGGAGCGCGGCGACGACCGCGTCCGCCTCGGCGAGCTCGCCGGCCATGGCGTCCGGGGTGACCGTGCGGAGGGCGCCCGGCGTCTCGCGCCCGCTCTGGCGGACGGCCACGGCGCTCATCCCGAACGCGCCGGCCAGCCGGATCACGCGCTCGCCGATGGCGCCGGCGCCGATCATCACGAGCCGCTTGCCGGCCCACTCGAACACGCCGTCGAAGGCGTCGCTGCCGCCCCACCGGCGGTCGCGCTGGTCGCGGAGCGCCGTCGGGAGCTGCCGCGCGAAGGCGAGCAGGAACGAGAAGACGTGCTCCCCGATCGGCACGGCGTGGACGCCCGACGCGCTCGTCACCGCGAGGCCCGGGTGGGCGGACGCGTCGAACGCCTCGTGGTCGAGCAACCAGTCGACCCCCGCGCTCCACGACTGGATCCACGCCAGGTTCGGGGCCTCGGCGACGAGGGCGGGGGGGAAGTAGCCGAGCGCGACCGTCACGTCGTCGAGGTGGGGGCGGACGTCGTCCTTGGTGCGCGTGCGGACGACGTCGAACTCGGGGGCCAGCTGGCGGACGCGGTCGAGGTCGGCGAGCTCGCGGTCGGGGAGGCAGACGAGGAGCGTGGGCATCGGGGCGGGGGAGGGGAGAGGGGCACGAGCGCCGCGCGTCGGGGATCCTCGGGGATGGCCCGAGGCGGGCCGCCCCGACGAACACGGCGGCAGGGCGTCGGTTGGAGCGGTCCCCTCTCTTCCGCCACTCCCATGTCGTTCTCGAACCCCTTCGCCCGTCCGCAGCCGTCGATCTGGAAGGGCGCCGTCGCCGGGCTGGCCGGCGGCCTCGTCGGCACGTTCATCAAGAGCCAGGTCGAGCCGATCCTCCAGGACCTCGGCGAGACGCTCTTCCCGCCCTCCCACGCCGAGAAGGAGCGGCCCGGCGCCGACGTGCAGGGCCACCCCGACCGGATGCCGCCCTCGAAGCTGGCGCCGGAGGTGACCGACGAGGTCGGCGTGACGCTGAGCCGCGACGAGAAGCTGGAGGCCCAGGACGCCATCCACTGGGCGTTCGGGACGAGCGCGGGCGTGGCCTACGGCGTCGCCGCCGAGTTCACCGACGCCGAGGCCGGGTTCGGCATCCCGGCGGCGGTCGCCCTGTTCGCCGGCACGCACGGGTCGACGCTCCCCGCCCTCGGCCTCCAGGCCGACGTCGACGACCTCCCGGCGGCGTGGTGGGTCTGGGAGCTCGGCTCGCACGTCGTCTACGGCGTGACCGTCGACCTCGTCCGCCGCGGCGTCCGCGGGCTGCTGGACTGAGCGGCGGTCGCCGTCGGGCGGCCGCCTCCGCCTCGGTGCCGAGGCCGGCGTGGCCGGGGCCCGCGGGGCCCGGTCAGGGGCGTGGCCTCATCTTCCGCTCTCCCCTCGCCCCTCCGCTATGGACCGCCCGTGGTGGCAGACCGCCGTCGTCTACCAGATCTACCCCCGCTCCTTCCGCGACGCGAACGGCGACGGGGTCGGCGACCTCGCCGGGATCACCGAGAAGCTGGGCTACCTGGCCGACCTCGGCGTGGGCGCGGTCTGGCTCAGCCCGTTCTACCCCTCGCCCCAGGCCGACTTCGGGTACGACGTCTCGGACTACCGCGGCGTGGACCCGCAGTACGGAACGCTGGACGACTTCGACCGGCTGGCGGCGCGCGCCCACGCGCTCGGGCTCAAGCTGATCGTCGACTTCGTCCCGAACCACTCGTCCGACCGGCACCCGTGGTTCGAGGAGAGCCGGCGGTCGCGCGACTCGGACAAGCGCGACTGGTACGTCTGGCGCGACCCCAAGCCCGATGGCTCGCCGCCGAACAACTGGCTGAGCCACTTCGGCGGGCCGGCGTGGACGCTCGACGAGGTGACGGGCCAGTACTACCTCCACAGCTTCCTGAGAGAGCAGCCCGACCTCAACTGGCGCAACCCGGCCGTCGTCGACGAGATGATGGACACGCTCCGCTTCTGGATGGCCCGCGGCGTCGACGGCTTCCGGATCGACGTGGCGCACGCGATCCTGAAAGACCCGGAGCTCCGCGACAACCCGATCGCAGAGGGCGGCACGTTCCACAAGCCGATGGGCGCGTACGACACGCTCGTCCACGTCCACGACAAGGCGCACCCGGACGTCCACGACGCGTTCGCGCGGTTCCGCCGGACGGTCGACGGGTTCGACGGGCAGGAGCGCGTGACGATCGGCGAGATCCACGAGTACGACGACCTGGGGCGCTGGGCCAGCTACTACGGCACGCCGACCGAGGCGGGCGGGCTCAGCGGGCTCCACATGCCGTTCAACTTCGGCCTGCTCAATACGCCGTGGACGGCCGCCGGCGTCCGCGCCCACGTCGACGCGATCGAGGCCGTGCTGCCGGACGGCGCGTGGCCGAACTCCGTCCTCGGCAACCACGACGAGCGGCGCCTCGCGACGCGGCTCGGGGCCGAGTCGGTCCGCCTCGCGGGGATGCTCCTCCTCACGCTCCGCGGCGCGCCGACGCTCTACTACGGCGACGAGCTCGGCGTCGAGGAGGTCGACGTCCCGCTCGCCCAGCGGAAAGACCCGTGGGGGTTCCGCAGCGGGGTGCCGGAGCTGAGCCGCGACGGCTGCCGCACGCCGATGGCCTGGGACGCGTCCGAGGGCGCCGGCTTCTCCGACGGCGCCGACCCGGCCGCCTACTGGCTCCCGCTCCACGCGCGCCACGCGACGGTCAACGTGGCCACCGAGGCGGCCGACCCCGACTCGGTCCTGGCCTTCTACCGCCGCGCCCTTGCCGTCCGCGCCGCCTCGGCCGCGCTCCAGGCCGGCGACTACCGCCCGCTCGACAGCGTGCCCGCCGACGTGTTCGCCTTCGAGCGAATCGCCGGCGACGACCGGGCGCTCGTGGTCCTCCACGTCGGCGGCGGGGAGGCCGAGGTCGCGGTGCCCGCGACGTTCCGCGGCGGGCCCGTCGCGCTGGCGACGCACGGCCGGGACGTGGAGGGGGCGGCCGTCGGTGAGTCGGTCCGCCTCGGGCCGTGGGCGGGCGTCGTGGTCGAGGCGGCGCCTAGAGCCGGACGGTGAGCCCGGCGCTCACCGTCCGCGTCCCGTGCTGCCCGGTAAAGGCCACGAGCGGGTTCTCGTTCGTGAACACGCCCTGCTGGGCCCGCACGGAGAGCTCCGCCGGGAGCGCCGCCGGCCGGACGCCGAGCTCCAGGTACTGGCCGACGCTGGCCTCGAAGTTGCGCCGGTCGACGTACCGGAACACGTCGCCGCGCCCGTCGACGTCGACGTCGGACGCGACCACGCGGTCGAAGGTGATCCCGTTGAGCAGGCCGGCCCCGAACCGGACGCGCGCGCCCGCGATCTCAGGCGCGAACCGGAGGCCGAGGCGGACGTGGAGCCGGTCGTAGGCCGTCACCTCGCGGCCCAGCAGCCCCGTCACCAACCGGACCACGTCGCGCTCGTAGTCGGCGCCGAGGACGGGGCGGAGCTCCCCGTCGAAGAACGGCGGCGTCAGCTCGACCGCGGCCCGGATTCGGAGGAAGTCGGCGTCCGGGTCCTCGGGCGTGCCGGGCGGAACGTCGACGCGCCGGAACGAGCCCGTGGCGGCGTCGAGCCCCGCCTCGAACCGGACGCGGAGGGGCGTCCGCATGGCGCGGGAGGCCGAGGCGGTGTACTCCGGGTCCGCGCACCGGTTGTACCGGTCGATCGCCTCGGCCAGCGCGCGCTCGGTGTACGCGAGGCGCTCCACGTCGAGCACGGACGCGCACGGCCCTGCCAGGACGACGAGCAGGGTCTGGCGGAACAGCGCGCGTTCCCGCTGCCGGACGCCCGCGCCCGTCGCGACCTCGTCGCGGACGAGGTACAGCCCGACGGGCGCCGCGTCGGTCTGGACGAAGAAGGTCGGCCGGCCCTCGACGGTCTCGACGGCCAGCAGGTCGGCCGCGCCGTCGCGCACGACGCGGGCGAACAGCCGGCGGCCCGTCGGGGCGTCCGGGCTCGGGTCGGTCTGGTAGCGCGCGAGCCGGTACGCCCGCCCGCCGTCGGCGCCGAACGCGGAGGCGTCGTCGACGCCGTACGGAGTGGGGGCGTCGGCGGGCGCCGGCCGAAACCGGACGCCGCCCGCGTTCTGCGCTTCGCTCCCGAGCGCGATGGCTCCCCGCACCGTGTCACCCTCCACGACGACGTACCCGGGCTCGTAGGTCTGGGCCCGGGCGCCGGCCACGAGGAGAACGAGCGACGCGGCGAGTAGAAATCGGGACATGCGGGTGCGAGCGGAAAGCCGGTACAGACTACGCCCGTCCGTCACCCCAAAGAGCCCGCGCGGTCTCGCCCCAGGTCCGGACTCCTCCGGCACCGTGCTCCCCGTCTCATGGCCGTCACGCTCGGGAGCCGCCGTGGGGCTACCGGGCTCGGATGAGCTCGACGCGGCGGCCCTCGCGACCGCCCCCGAGCTCGGGGCGGATGAACAGGCGCCCGCCGTCGAGGAGCAGGGTCGACTCGTACGACCCGAAGTCGATCCGGACCGCCTCGCAGGCGGCGTCGGCGGTCCAGCGGCCGGTCTCGGCGTCGGACCAGTCGGGCGCCGCGCTCGGCGCGTGCGTCGCCTGCATCGCCGTGCCGTCGGCGTCGAGGCGGGTGGCGATGGGCGGGACCATGTCGCCGCGGGCCGCCTGCGCCCGGACGCCGCGGAAGGCGTCGCGCTGGGCCTGCCAGACGGTGTGGGCGAGCGTGCCGGTCTCCGGCTCGGCCGCGAGGTCGGCGAGGGCCTCGTCCATGTCCTCGACCACGTGCGCGTGGACGGCGTCGCGGTCGAGCTCGTAGAGGCCAGCGACGCCGCACGGGTCGTCGGCCGCCAGCGCGGCGAGGAGGACGGCGAGGGGCAGGAGGGCGAGCATCGGGAGCGGGGTGTGTTAAATCGTTAACACCACGGTACGGTGGCCCGGGAGGGGGCGCAAGGGGGTGTGCTAATTTTTTCGCATCGATCGGTCGGACCGTCGCCGCGGCGCCGGCGTAGGCACGGCCCTCTGCCCCCCCGCCCATGCCGCAGTACGTCCTCGCCCTCGACCAGGGCACCACGTCCTCCCGCGCCATCCTCTTCGACCAGGCCGGCTCCATCCGGGCCGTCGCCCAGAAGGAGTTCGAGCAGCACTTCCCGAAGCCCGGTTGGGTGGAGCACGACGCCGAGGAGATCTGGTCGTCCCAGGTCGGCGTGGCGACGGAGGCGCTGACGCGGGCCGGCCTCCGCCCGCGCGACGTGGCCGCCATCGGCATCACGAACCAGCGCGAGACGACGGTCGTGTGGGACCGCCGGACGGGCAAGCCGGTGTCCCACGCCATCGTGTGGCAGGACCGCCGGACGGCCCCGTTCTGCTCCCGGCTCAAGGAGGCGGGCCACGAGGCGACGGTCCGTGCCAAGACCGGGCTCGTCATCGACAGCTACTTCTCGGGCACGAAGGTCCGCTGGATCCTCGACCACGTGGAGGGCGCCCGCGAGGCCGCCGAGGCCGGCCACCTCGCCTTCGGGACCGTCGACAGCTGGCTCGTCTGGAACCTCACCGGCGGCACGGCCGACGCCGGCGCGCTCCACATCACGGACGTGACGAACGCGTCGCGGACCCTGATGTACAACATCCACACGGGCGACTGGGACGACGAGCTGCTCGACCTGCTCGGCGTGCCGCGCGCGATGCTCCCGGAGGTCCGGTCGTCGTCGGAGGTCTACGCCAACACGAGTGGCGAGATCTTCTCGTCGCAGACGCCGATCGCGGGGATCGCGGGCGACCAGCAGGCGGCCACGTTCGGCCAGCGCTGCGTGGAGCCGGGGATGGCCAAGAACACCTACGGCACGGGCTCCTTCATGCTGCTCAACACGGGCACCGAGCCCGTCGAGTCCCGGAACCAGCTGCTCACGACGGCGGCCTGGAAGCTCGGCGACGCGCCCATGGAGTACGCCCTCGAGGGGAGCGTCTTCGTGACGGGCTCGGCGGTGCAGTGGCTCCGCGACGGGCTCAAGATCATCCGCTCGGCGCCCGAGGTCGAGGCGCTGGCCGTCTCCGTCGGCGACACCGACGGCGTCTACGTGGTCCCGGCCTACACCGGCCTCGGCGCGCCGCACTGGGACCCGTACGCGCGCGGCACGATCGTCGGCATCACGCGCGGGACGACGGCGGCCCACATCGCGCGGGCGACGCTGGAGGGCATCGCCTTTCAGGTGGCCGACGTGCTCACGGCCATGAAGAAGGACGCCGGCATCGAGCTCCAGGAGCTCCGCGTCGACGGCGGCGCGGCGGCCAACGACCTCCTCATGCAGATCCAGGCCGACCTCCTCCAGGCGCCCATCGCCCGCCCGGCCGTGACCGAGACGACGGCGCTCGGGGCGGCCTACCTCGCCGGCCTCGCCGTCGGCTACTGGGGCTCGGCCGAGGAGATCTCGGCGCAGTGGCAGCTCGACAAGCGCTTCGAGCCCCAGGTGTCGGCCGACGAGGCCGAGGCCCGCCACGCCCAGTGGCGCCGCGCGCTCGACCGCTCCCGCGGCTGGGCCGAGGCCGACGCCTGACCTCACCGCCCGCCGGCCCCGCCGGCCGACCCCGCCCGCCTCGGGACGGCTGGGGGCGCCCGCGCGCTCACCGAGCCCGCGCGCTCACCGAGGCGGACCCACCCACTGACGACCGATCACCGTGAACCGAGACACCATGCGCCGCGCCATCGACGCGGCCACCGAGCCCTGGGACTTCGTCATCGTCGGCGGCGGCGCGACGGGGCTGGGCTGCGCCATCGAGGCCGCCTCGCGCGGCTACCGGCCCCTCCTCCTCGAGCGCTCCGACTTCGCCAAGGGCACGTCGAGCCGCTCGACGAAGCTCGTCCACGGCGGCGTGCGGTACCTCCAGCAGGGCAACGTGTCGCTCGTGCTGGAGGCGCTCAAGGAGCGCGGGATCCTGCTCAAGAACGCGCCCCACCTCGTCCACGACCTCGCCTTCGTCGTCCCCAACTACGTGTGGTGGGAGGGGCCGTTCTACGGCGTCGGGATGAAGGTGTACGACCTGCTGGCGGGCCGGTCCGGCTTCGGCAAGAGCAAGCACCTCTCGAAGGCCGAGACGCAGGAGCGCCTGCCGACGATCGAGCCGGAGGGCCTGGACGGCGGCGTGATCTACTACGACGGCCAGTTCGACGACGCCCGCCTCGCGCTCAACATGGCGCAGACGGCCGCCGAGCAGGGCGCGACGCTCCTCACGTACTGCGAGGTCACGGGCCTCACGAAGGCCGACGACGGCGAGGTCACCGGCGTCGTGGCGACTGACCTCGAGACCGGCGACGCGTTCGAGGTCCCGGCCCGCGTCGTGGTCAACGCGACGGGCGTGTGGACGGACGCGATCCGCCGGATGGACGACGCGTCGATCCGGCCGATGATCCAGCCCAGCCAGGGCGTCCACATCGTGCTCGACCGGCGCTTCCTGCCCGGCGACAGCGCCATCATGGTCCCCAAGACCGACGACGGCCGCGTCCTCTTCGCGATCCCGTGGCACGACTCCGTCGTGGTCGGCACGACGGACACGCCGATCGACGGGGTCCCCATGGAGCCGGCCCCGTTCGAGGAGGAGGTCGCGTTCCTGCTCCGCCACGCGGCCCGCTACCTCACCGACGACCCGACGCGGGAGGACGTCCGGAGCGTGTTCGTGGGCATCCGCCCGCTCGTGGCCGACCCCGACGCCGAGGGCACGTCGGCCATCTCGCGCGACCACACGCTCCACATCGCCGAGTCCGGCCTGGTGACCATCACGGGCGGCAAGTGGACGACCTACCGCAAGATGGCCGAGGACACCATCGACCAGGCCGCGACCCTGGCGGGGCTGGAGGACCGCGACTCGGTCACGGCCCACCTCCAGCTCCACGGCGCCCACGACAACGCCGAGGCGTTCGGCGACCTCGCCGCCTACGGCTCCGACGCGCCCGCGCTCCAGGCGCTCATGCGCGACGACGAGGCGCTGGCCGAGACGCTCCACGAGCGGCGCCCCGTGCGCGCCGTGCAGGTCGTGTGGGCCGCGCGCCACGAGATGGCCCGGACCGTCGAGGACGTCCTCGCCCGCCGGACGCGCGAGCTGTTCCTCGACGCCCGCGCCGCGCGCGACATGGCCCCGCGGGTGGCCGAGCTGCTGGCCGCCGAGCTCGGCCGCGACGCCGACTGGCAGCGTGCCCAGGTCGAGGCGTTTTCCGACCTTGCCGCGCAGTACCTCCTCACGGGCGACCCGCTGCCCTCCACCGACGCCCCCGCATGACCCCCTCCGTCGCCGAGTTCGTCGGCACCGCGCTGCTCCTGCTCCTCGGCGACGGCGTCGTCGCCAACGCGATCCTGAAAGGGACGAAGGGCGAGGGCGCCGGCTGGATCACCATCACCTGGGGCTGGGGGATGGCCGTGTTCGTGGCCGTGTTCGTGACGGCGGCCTACAGCGGCGCCCACCTCAACCCGGCCGTGACCGTCGGCCTCGCGACGGCCGGCAAGTTCGGCTGGGCCGCGGTGCCCGGCTACGTCGCCGCCCAGCTGCTCGGGGCGATGGCCGGCGCGTTCCTCGTCTGGCTCCAGTACCGGGCCCACCTCGACCTCACCGACGACCCCGGCACCCAGCTCGCCGTGTTCGCCACGGGCCCGGCCATCCGCGACGCCGTCGGGAACGTGGTCTCCGAGACCCTCGGCACGTTCGTGCTCGTGTTCGGCGTGCTGTACCTGGCCGCCCCGTCGATCGCGGGGCCCGGCGGCGACCCCGGCGGCCTCGGCGCGCTCGACGCGCTGCCGGTCGGGCTGCTGGTCCTCGTGATCGGGATGGGGCTCGGGGGCACCACCGGCTACGCCATCAACCCGGCGCGCGACCTCGGCCCGCGGATCATGCACGCGCTCCTGCCGATGCGCGGGAAGGGCCCGAGCGACTGGGGCTACGCGTGGGTGCCGGTCGTGGCGCCGCTCCTGGGCGGCGTGCTGGCCGCGCTGGCGTACTTCGCGCTCGGGTCCGAGGTGCCGGCCTAGGCCGGCGGGACCCGGCCGGGGCGCGGCGTCTGCCTCGACCTCGCCGAGGCGGGCCGGGCGAACGCTAGCTTGGCGGGCTCGTCCCGCGCCTCGCCTTCCCGGAGAGCGGCCCGCTGCACGAGCGGACGACCACGACCGGCGCGTTCGTCGGGGTCGTCGGGCGCCACGCTCGTCGAGCCCGCGGCCGGCGCCGCAGGGCTCCTCGTCACGTTCGACGGCACGCCGGGGCGGTCGGGCTACGTTCGGCGAGAGATCACCGTCCCCCTCCGGTAGCCCCGCCTCGGTGCCAGGCGGACCGACCCACGCGCATGTCTCCCGTCCGGCTCGCCCGCTTCGTCCTGCTCATCGTGGCGGTCGCCGGGTGCGAGTCCGCGCCGGAGCGGGCACCGGGCACGCAGCGGATGGCCGACACGCTCGCCGCGCGCGCCGCCGCCGCGGAGGCCGCGCCGATGCCGTACTTCGTGCTGAACACGGCCCGGGCCGACCGCCTCGACGCCGAGCTCGACCGCTACCGCGGCGACGACCTCCTGCGGGCCCGGTTCGACCTCGCCCGCGAGCGGCTCCAGGCCGGCGACACCGACGCGGCCATCGCCCAGCTCGTCGACCTCGGCGAGCGCGCGGGCGGCGTCGGCGCCATCGACGGGCCCGCGCGGCCGGTCTACGAGCTCCTCGCGACCGCGTATCTCCGCCGCGGCGAGCAGGCCAACTGCCTCGCCAACCACCATGCCGGCGAGGTCTGCGTGCTCCCGTTCCGCGGCGCCGCCGTCCACGACGACCCCGACGGCGCTCGCCGCGCGGCCGACGTCTTGGCGGACCTCCTCGACGCCGCGCCCGGCGACCTCGGCAGCCGGTGGCTCCTCAACGTGGCCCACCACGCGCTCGGCAGCTACCCCGAGGGCGTCCCCGAGGCGTGGCGGATCGGCGGGCTCGACGCGCCCGGCGATGCCTCTTGGACCAACGTCGCGCCCCAGCGCGGCGCAGCCGTCGACGGCATCTCCGGCGGCGTCTCAGCCGAGGACTTCGACGGCGACGGCGACCCCGACCTCCTCGTCACCAGCTACGGCCTCCGCGACCCGATCCGCTACTTCGAGAACCGTCAGGCCGGCGGAGCCACCGAGGGCGGGCGCTTCGTGGAGCGCACCGAGGCGGCCGGCCTCGGCGGGCTCACGGGCGGCCTCAACACCGTCCACGCCGACATCGACAACGACGGCGACGCCGACGTGCTCGTGCTCCGCGGCGGCTGGTTCGGCGCCGTCGGGGCCTGGCCGAACTCGCTCCTGCTCAACGACGGCACGGGCCGGTTCGAGGACGTGACCTACGCCGCCGGCTTGGGCGCCGAGCACCCGACCCAGACCGCCGCGTTCGCCGACGTGGACGGCGACGGCGACCTCGACCTGTTCGTGGGCAACGAGAGCGGCGGGGCGTACCCGGACGCGCTCGGCGAGACGGGCGCGTCGACGACGCACGCCTCCGAGCTCTTCGTGAACGAGGGGACGGATGCGGCCGGCGTCCCCCGGTTCCGGGAGGCGGCGGCCGAGGCGGGGATCGAGCTGGCCGCGTTCGTCAAGGGCGTGGCCTTCGGCGACGTCGAGGGCGACGGCCGGCCGGACCTCTACGTGAGCGTCCTCGGCGGGCCGAACAGGCTCTTTCTCAACCGCTCCGAGGGGGGCCGCCCCCGGTTCGAGGAGGCCGCCGAGGCGGCCGGGGTCGCCGGCCCGGACTTCTCGTTCCCCGTCGCCTGGTTCGACGCCGACGGCGACGGCCGCGACGACCTCCTCGTGGTCAGCTACGACGTCCGCCACTTTTTCGAGACGCCCGCCGACGCGGCCCGCGAGGCGCTCGGGATGGCGCCGACCGCCGAGACCACGCGGCTCTACCTCAACAACGGCGACGGCACGTTCCGCGACGCGTCCGCCGAGGCCGGCCTCGGCCTCCCGCTCTTCGGGATGGGGCTCGGCGTCGGCGACCTCGACGGGGACGGCCGCCTCGACGTCTACGTGGGCACGGGCGCCCCGGAGCTCCGGTCGCTGATCCCCAACCGCGCGGTCCTCAACCGCTCCGCGCCCGGTGCGCCAGCCTTCGAGGACGTCACCCTGTCGTCCGGCCTCGGGCATCTCCAGAAGGGCCACGCCATCGCCTTCGCCGACGTGGACGGCGACGGCGACGAGGAGATCTACGAGGTCATGGGCGGCGCCGTCGAGGGCGACCGCGCGCTCAACGTCCTGTTCGACGGCCCGTCGGGCGCCGCGCGCTGGCTCTCGCTCACGCTCGAGGGTACGCGGTCGAACCGGTCCGCGAGCGGGGCCCGGCTGGCGGTCACCGTCCGCCGGCCGGACGGCACGGCGCGGACGCTGGCGCGGACGGTCGGGACGGGCGGCAGCTTCGGGGCCGGGACGCTCGCCGTCGACCTCGGCCTCGGGGACGCCGAGGCGGTCGAGGCCGTCGTGGTCCGGTGGCCGGGCGGGGCCGAGGAGACGGTCACGGGCGTCGCGGTCGGCGGTCGGTTCCGGGTCGTGGAGGGGCGCGGGCGGGCCGAGCCGGTCGGCGGCTGACGGGGCGAATCCGGGACCTCCCCTTGCGCCGGGACCGCCGTTCCCCAACCTTGGGAGCCCACCCGCCTCCGACGTCATGCGCCACGTCGCCCTCTGCTTCGCCGTCTCGCTCCTCGTCGGATGCGGGCCCGGGAACGGGGTCCGCGAGCCGAGCGACCCGAACGTCGTCGAGGGCGACGACATCGAGCGGCGGAGCCTCCAGCGGATCGAACAGATGCTCCGGGGGCAGGTCGCCGGCGTCCAGGTCGAGCAGCGCGGCGGGAGCCTCGTGATCCGGATCCGGGGGTCGGAGTCGTTCGGCTACAGCAACTCCGACCCGCTCTTCGTGGTGGATGGCTACCCGATCCCGCTCGGCGCCGACGGCGCGCTCGACGGGCTCAACCCGCGCGACGTGGAGTCGATCCGGGTGCTGAAGAACGCGAGCGAGACGGCGCTCTACGGCGCCCGCGGGGCCAACGGCGTCATCCTTATCACGACGCTCCGCCCGCCCGTGGTCGGGGAGGACGGCGGCGATTCGTAGCCGGGCCCGCACGAGCCGGCGGCCGGAGGGCGTCCCTGGGGGACTCTCTTAGGGAAAAATCCGGGGCCCCGGCGGCCGGCCGGAGGGGTTCGCAAAGCGCTTTCACGGGGGATCGGGGGCGGGTCTCGGGGCTCTGAAAAAGTCTGAACAGGCCCAAACTGTCTGGAATCGCGTGTGTAAGCGTTTGCACAGCGCTTCGCAAACCATTAACATCGGAGCTGACCCGATAGCGCTTCCGGGATCGATCGGCCGAGCCCGGCGCGCGTCGCACGGACCTCCACACACACTCTCTTACCGATGCGTCGGAACGCTACCCTCCTGGGGCTGGCCGCTCTGCTGTTCGCGCTCGGCTCGGCCCCGGCCGCGGCCCAGTCCCGAACGGTGACCGGAACGGTCACGGACGCCGCCAGCGGCGACCCCCTTCCCTTCGTCAACGTCACCATCGTGGGCACCACCCGCGGTGCGGCCACGAACGTCGACGGCGAATACTCCATCGACGTCGACGGCCCCGGCGCCGTCCTCGTCTACCGCTTCCTCGGCTACCTCGAGACCCGCGAGACGGTCGGCAGCCGGTCGGTCATCGACGTCCGGCTCGAGGAGGACTCGGACGTCCTCGACGAGGTCGTCGTCGTCGGCTACGGCACGCAGCGCCGCGGCGACGTCACGGCGTCCGTCGCGACCGTCGACATCGACGACGCGAACCAGGGCCTCGTCACGGCCCCGACCGACTTTCTCGAGGGCCGCGTGGCCGGCGTCAACGTGATCGAGAACTCGGGCGAGCCCGGCGCGGCCGTGTCCGTCCAGATCCGCGGCGGCACGTCGATCACGGCCTCGAACGAGCCGCTGTACGTCATCGACGGCATCCCGGTCTCGGGCGACAACGTCACGCCGGGCGGCGCCGGGCAGGTCTCCTCGGGCCCCCCGCGGAACCCGCTCACGCTCATCAACCCGAACGACATCGAGTCGGTGACGGTGCTCAAGGACGCCTCGGCGACGGCCATCTACGGCTCGCGGGGCGCCAACGGCGTCATCCTCATCACGACGAAGGACGGGTCCGAAGGGCGCGTGACGGTCGACTACGAGGGCTCGACGTCGTTCTCGTCGGCGGCCTCGACCTACGACGTCCTCACGGGCGACGAGTACCGCCAGTTCGTCCGCGACAACTTCGGCAACGACGCGCTCACGGGCCCCGACGCCAACCTCAACGTCAACGCGTTCAACACGAACTGGGTCGACGAGATCTTCCGGACGGGGGTGACCCAGTCGCACAACCTCTCGTTCGGCGGCGGCACGACGACGACGCAGTACCGGGCCAGCGTGAGCTACCTCAACAACCAGGGGATCGTGCTCTCGGAGGGCCAGGAGCGGGTCACGGCCCGGCTCAACGCGAACAACCAGCTCTTCGACAACCGCGTCCGGCTGCGCCTCAACCTCACGTCGGCGCTGACGGACGACGACTTCGTCGCGGCCAACGACGTCGGCGGGTTCGAGGGCGGCCTGTTCCAGAACGTCATCCAGTTCCGCCCGATCGCGCCGGTCACCGACGACAGCCAGCTCGACGGGTACTACGAGATCGAGGGCCAGCGGTCGTTCCGCAACCCGGTCGCCCTCGCCAACCAGATCGACGAGACGGCCCGGACCGTCCGGACGCTCGGCAACGTCGTGGCCGAGGTCGACCTCGTCGAGGGCCTCACGGCGTCGCTCAACGTCGGCGGCGACCGGTCCGTCGGCACGCGCCGGGCGTACACGCCGGCCCAGAGCCCGCTCGGCCAGGAGTTCGCCACGGCCACCACGAACGGCGGCTCGGCCTACCGGCGGACGCTCGAGCGGACCTCGGCGACGATCTCGACCTACCTCACCTGGGCCAGTGAGCTCGGCGAGAAGGTGAACTACGACCTCCTCGGCGGCTACGAGTACCAGGAGTTCAACGTGAGCGAGACGTCGGTCCAGACGACGAGCTTCGTGACCGACTTCACCGAGGACAACCTCCTCCAGTCGGGGACGATCGCGATCAACGGCAACAACGCCGGCCCGGGCACCTTCTCGTACCGCGCCGACAACCTCCTGGCGTCGTTCTTCTCGCGCGCCAACGTGAACTACGACGACCGGTACTTCCTCACGGGCTCGGTCCGCTACGACGGCTCGTCGCGGTTCTCGGAGGACAACCGGTACGCCCTGTTCCCGGCCGTCTCGGGCGCCTGGCGGATCTCGGCCGAGCCGTTCTTCGACGGCGGCACGGCCGTCACCGACCTCCGCCTCCGCGCCGGCTACGGCGTCGTGGGCAACCAGGCCATCGGCGACTACCTGTTCCTCCCGCTCCTCGCGGCGAACCCGGCCAACTCGGCCGTGCTCAACGGGATCATCGTCCCGGGCTACGCGCCGAGCCAGCTGGCCAACCCGGACCTCCAGTGGGAGCAGAAGGAGGAGGTCACGGTCGGCCTCGACTACCGGCTCCTGAGCGACCGGTTCTACGGGTCGGTCGAGTTCTACCGGAACACGACGAACGACCTGCTCCTCAACGTCCCGGTCCTGGCCGACGTCGTCCCGACGCAGGTCCAGAACGTGGGCTCGCTGCGGAACACGGGCGTCGACCTCGCCCTCGACGCGCTCCTCTTCGAGAACGACGCGTCGAGCTTCACGCTCGGCCTCACGTTCAACACGAACCGGAACGAGGTGATCGACCTCGGCGGCGCGACGCAGCTGTTCACCGGCAACATCTCGGGGGAGGGCCAGTCGGGCGGCCAGTCGCTCCTGCTCACGCCGGGCGAGGAGTTCCCGATCTTCTACGGCTACGAGTTCACCGGCGACTACAACGGGGCCGGCGAGCCGATCTTCGTCAACTACGACGCCGTGGACCTCGACGGCGACGGCGTGATCGGGCCGCTCGAGCGCCAGGCGAACGGGACGACCGACGCGCCGGGCGACGACGACCGCGTCAAGCTCGGGAGCCCGCGGCCGGACTTCAGCTACGGCGTCCGCCTGAACGCGGCGTTCGGCGACTTCGGCGTCCGCGCGTTCTTCCGCGGCGAGCAGGGCCGCGAGCTGTTCAACAACACGGCGCTCGTCTACGGGACGCGGAGCGTCGGCTCGAACCGGAACTTCCTCGACCTCGAGTACGACGCCGACGAGGCCGTCGTCGAGTCGCCGACGTTCTCGTCGCGCTACATCGAGGACGCGTCGTTCCTGCGGCTCGACCAGCTCACGCTCGAGTACCGGCTGGGCCAGGTGCTCCCCCAGATCCGCAACGCGCGGGTCTTCCTGACGGGGAACAACCTGTTCGTCCTGACGCCCTACTCCGGGCTCGACCCGGAGGTCAACTCGCCGGGCGCCTCGGCCGACGGGATCTCGTCGGTCGGCGTGGACTACCTCGCCCGCCCGCGCGCCCGGACGTTCACGCTCGGCGTGAACCTCGGGCTCTAGCGCCG
This sequence comes from Rubrivirga sp., assembly GCA_964229475.1. GTDB lineage: Bacteria > Bacteroidota > Rhodothermia > Rhodothermales > Rubricoccaceae > Rubrivirga. The sequence continues at coordinate 7,230 of CAXRFJ010000605.1, read as the reverse complement.
ACCTCCGCCGCCACTCTCTAAAACACCGGCGGGGCCGGTCCCCTGCGCCCCGGCCCCGCCCCTCCGATTCCATGAACACGCTATCCACCCGCGCGCGCGCCGCCCTCCTCGGAGTGCTCCTCGCGCCCGCCTTCGGGCTGGCGGGCTGCACCGACCTCACGGTCGACCCGTACAGCGCCGTCACGCCGGAGAACTTCTACCAGACCGAGACCGAGGTCATCGCCGCGCTCTCGCCGGTCTACTCGCAGCTCCGGGCCACGCTCTGGGCCTACCACAACCTCAGCCAGGTCTCGTCCGACGAGAGCATCGTCCCGACGCGGGGCGGCGACTGGGGCGACGGCGGTCGCTGGCTCGACATGCACCGGCACACGTGGAGCCCGTCGCTCGTCGACCTCAACGACGCCTGGACGGCCTCCTACGCGGGCGTGGCCCGCGCCAACAGCCTCCTCCGGGACCTCGAGACCGTCGACGTCCCGAACAAGGCCGGCATCGTCGCCGAGGTCCGCGCGCTCCGCGCGTTCTACTACTACACGCTCCTCGACCTGTTCGGGAACATCCCGCTCATCGGCGACGAGGAGGGCGAGTACTCGACGGACCCCGACAACCTCCCGCCGACGGAGACGCGCGAGACCGTCTTCAACTTCGTCGTGAGCGAGCTCCAGGCGGTCCGCACCGAGCTCCCGGTGGCCGGGGCCGGCAACGGCGGCCGGTTCTCGCAGGGCGCGGCCGACGCGATCCTCGCCAACCTGTTCATCAACGCGCCCGTCTTCACGGGCACGGTCACGGCGAGCGGCCTCCAGCCGGGCGCCCCGCGCTACCAGGACGCCATCGACGCGGCCACGCGCGTGATCAACGGGCCGTACCAGCTCAACCAGGGCCTCGCGGCCTGGTACAGCCAGTTCGGGCCGAACAACCAGGACAACCCGGAGCAGGTCTTCGTGGTGCAGCACCTGCCGGAGGACGGCTACGGCCTCAACTTCGCGCACCGCTGGGGCCACTACAACTCGTTCGCGGGCGGCGGCTGGAACGGCTTCGCCACCATCGCCGACACCTACAACGCGTTCTCGGCGGACGACCCGCGCCGGGTCATCTTCCTCCAGGGCCAGGCCTACAACCAGGACCAGTGCGACCCGGCCGGCATCCGCGACCGCGCGTGCACGGCGGCCGACGCGATCAACAACCGCGCGGGCCAGCCGCTCGTGTTCACCGTCGACTACCCGAACGGCGTCAACGGCGCGGCGACGGAGGCCAATGGCGTCCGGATCAACAAGTTCAACGTGGACCCGGACCGCGGGCCGAACGGTAACCACGGCAACGACTACGCCTACTTCCGCCTCGGCGAGATGTACCTGATCCGGGCGGAGGCCCGGCTCCGGAGCGGCGACGCCGGCGGCGCGCTGGCCGACGTCAACACGCTCCGCGCCCGCGTCGGCGCGCCGACGCTGGGCTCGATCGACCTCGACGGCCTCCTCGCCGAGCGGCTCTTCGAGCTGACCTACGAGGCGCGGCGCCGCCAGGACCTCGTCCGGTTCGGCCGGTTCACCAGCGCCTGGTCGTTCAAGGACGCCAGCCAGGGGTACCGCGTGCTGTTCCCGATCCCGCAGATCCAGATCGACGCGTCGGACGGCCTCCTGCAGCAGAACGCGGGGTACTAACCCGCGCCTGCCTTGACGTTGAGAGCGCCCCGCCCTCCCGGAGGACGGGGCGCTCTGCGTCGAGGCGGCCCCGCCGCCACCGTAGATTGCGCGACGGCCGCCGCGCGCCGGCGCGGCGGCGCTCCGACCGGCCCGTCGGCCCCCGCCCCTCGCCCTCGCATGCGCCCGCTGCCCCTGCTCTGCCTGCTCGTGACCGCCGCGCTGGCGGGGTGCGCCGGCAGGCCGGACGAGGCGGCCCTCTTCGCGTCGCTGCCGGCCGAGGAGACCGGCCTCGCCTTCGAAAACCGGATCGAGGAGAGCCAGGACGTCAACGTCTTCACCTACCGCAACTTCTTCAACGGCGGCGGGGTGGGTGTGGGCGACCTCGACGGCGACGGCCGGCCGGACGTCTACCTCACGGCCAACCAGGGGCCGAACCGGCTGTTCCTGAACCGGACCGAGCCCGGCGGCGCGGTCCGCTTCGAGGACGTCACCGAGGCCGCCGGGGTGGCCGGCGCGCACGCCTGGAGCACCGGCGTCTCGGTCGCCGACGTGGACGGCGACGGGCGGCTCGACCTCTACGTCTCCAACGCCGGCAACGTCGACGGCGACGACCGGGCCAACGAGCTCTTCCGCAACCTGGGGCCGGGGCCGGACGGCGTGCCCCGCTTCGAGGACGTGGCCGAGGCGTGGGGCGTGGCCGACGAGGGGACCTCGACGCACGGCGCCTTCTTCGACGCCGACAACGACGGCGACCTCGACCTCTACGTCCTCAACAACTCGTTCCGGCCCGTCTCGTCGTTCGGCCTCCGCAACATCCGCGACGAGCGGCACGAGGGCGGCGGCGACAAGCTCTACCGCAACGACGCCGCGCACGGCGAGGCGCCCCGGTTCGTCGCCGTGAGCGCCGCGGCGGGCGTCTACGGCTCCGAGATCGCCTTCGGCCTGGGCGTCACGCTCGGCGACGTGGACGACGACGGCGACCTCGACGTCTACGTATCGAACGACTTTTTCGAGCGCGACTACCTCTACCTCAACCGCGGCGACGGCACGTTCGAGGAGACGCTCGAGGCCTCGATGCCGGCCATCAGCCTCTCGTCGATGGGCGCCGACATGGCCGACCTCACCGGCGACGGCCGGCCCGAGGTGTTCGTCGTCGACATGCTGCCGTGGGACGACGACCGGCTCAAGGGGTCCTCGTCGTACGAGGGCCACAACCTCTACCGCGCGAAGGTGCAGAACGGGTACCACCACCAGTTCATGCGCAACACGCTCCAGCGGAACGACGGGGCCCTCGGCGACGCCCTCGCGTTCTCGGAGATCGCTAGCCTCGCCGGCGTCGCCGACACGGACTGGAGCTGGGCCGCGCTCTTCGCCGACCTCGACCTCGACGCGCGGCCCGACCTCTACGTCACGAACGGCATCCTGCGCGACGTGACGGACCAGGACTACATCGCCTTCCTCGCCGACACGCAGACGCGCGAGGCCATGGCGACCGGCGAGGGCGTCGACTACCTCGGGCTCTCCGAGGAGATGCCGAGCACGCCGCTCGAGAACCTCGCCTTCGCGAACGTCTCCGTCGGCGACTCGGTCGCGTTCCGCCGCGCGCCCGAGTGGGGGCTCAACGAGGCCAGCTACTCGAACGGCGCTGCCACGGCCGACTTCGACGGCGACGGCGACCTCGACCTCGTCGTCAACAACGTCAACACGCCGGCGAGCTTCTACCTCAACCACGCGGCCGAGCGGTTTCCCGAGCGTCGCGCCCTCGCCATCACGCTGGAGGGCGCCGGCGGCAACACGGGCGGGATCGGGGCGAAGGTGGCCGTGTGGACGGGCGGGCGCGTCCAGGTCCGCGAGGCCGTCCCGACGCGCGGCTTCCAGTCGAGCGTGAGCCCGGTCCTCCACGTCGGCCTCGGCGAGGCCACCGAGGCGGACTCGGTCGTGGTCCGCTGGCCAGGCGGGTGGGTGCAGGTGCTCGACGGCGTGCCGGCCGGCGCGCTCACGCTCCGCCAAACCGAGGCGACCGGCGCGGCGCGTCCGCTCGTGGCGCCGGCGCCGGGCGATGCGCTCTTCCGCGACGTGACCGCCGCGGTTGCCCCCGACTGGCGGCACGCGGAGAACGCGTACATGGACTTCGACCGCGAGCTGCTCATGCCGCGGACGTACTCCGAAGAGGGCCCGGCCGTGGCCGTCGGCGACGTGGACGGCGACGGGTTCGACGACCTGTTCCTCGGCGGCGCGGCGGGCCAGCCGGGCGTCCTGTGGATGCAGCGCGGCGGGCGGTTCGCGCTCGTCACACCCGCGGCCTTCGCCGCCGACGCCCCGGCGGAGGACGTCGCCGCCGCCTTCCTCGACGCCGACGCCGACGGCGACCTCGACCTCTACGTCGGCTCCGGCGGCTACGAGCCGCCCGCGGCCGATCCGGTCCTCCGCGACCGGCTCTACCTCAACGACGGCGCGGGTGGGTTCGAGGCCGCGCCCGAGGGCGCCGTCCCGAGCCTCACCGAGAGCACCGGCGCCGTCGCCGCGGCCGACTGGGACGGCGACGGCGACCTCGACCTGTTCGTCGGCGCGGCGATCGTGCCGGGCGCCTACGGCGTGACGCCCCGGAGCGCGCTCCTCCGCAACGACGGCCGGCCCGGCGCGCCCCGCCTCGTCGACGTGACGCGGAGCGCGGCGCCCGGCCTCGACGCCGTCGGCATGGTGGCCGGCGCCGTGTTCGCGGACCTCGACGGCGACGGCGACCAGGACCTCGCGACGGCGGCCGGCTGGCGGCCGGTCACGGTCTGGACGAACGACGGCGGCCGGTTCACGTCCGCCCCGATCCCCGGCACGTCCGGCCTCTGGCAGCGCCTCGCGGCGGCCGACCTCGACGGCGACGGCGACGCCGACCTTGTCGGCGCCAACTGGGGCCTCAACAGTCGCTTCCGCGCCAGCCCCGAGGAGCCCATGCGGCTCCACCTCGGCGACTTCGACGCGAACGGCCAGACGGACCCGCTGATCTCCGTCGTCAACCGCGGCCGGAGCCTGCCCTTCGCCCTCCGCAACGAGCTGACGAAGCAGCTGCCCGGCCTCAAGCGCGAGTACCTCACGCCGAGCACCTACGTCGGCAAGCGGGTCGAGGACCTCCTGACGCCGTCGCAGCTCGAACTCGCCACCGTCTCCGAGGCGTCGGAGCTGGCGACGGTCGTGCTCCTCAACGAGGGGGGGGCGTGGGCCGTCCGGCGGCTCCCGTTCGAGGCCCAGCTCGCCCCGATGACCGCCGCGCTCGCGCTCGACGGCGACGGCGACGGCTCCCTCGACCTCCTGCTCGCCGGCAACCGCGACGGGCTCAAGCCCGACCTCGGCCGGCAGGCGTCGTCGCTCGGCGCGTTCCTCCGCGGCGACGGCGCGGGCGGGTTCCAGGCCGTCGCCGCCAGCGGCTTCCGCATGCGCGGCGAGGTCCGCGGCCTCGTCCGCCTCGGGACGCCGTCGGGCGACGTCGTCGTGGCCGTCCGCAACGACGACGCGCCGGTCGTCTTCGCCGTCGGGCCCGCGCCCGAGCCGGTGGCCGCGCGGTGAGCGACCACCGCTGTCCTGGAGTCGAGCCCATCCGTCTGCCCTGCCATCCGGAGCGAACGCAGAGGATCTCAGCGTCGCCTCGCTGGCCGTTGAGACCCGTGCCGCACGCTCGCCCGATGGCGCCGAGATCCTTCCCTCCGTTCAGGATGACAACACTGATGCGTATGGCTCGGACCCTAGCGACCCGCCCGTCGGCGCTCGCCGTCGCCCTGCTGGCGGCGCTCGTCGGCGGGTGCGGCGGCGGCGGCGAGGACGCCCTGTTCGTCCGCCTCGACCCGGCCGAGAGCGGGGTCGTGTTCGAGAACGCGCTCGCCGAGGACGCCTCGTTCAACATCCTCAACTACCTCTACTACTTCAACGGCGGCGGCGTGGCCGCGGGCGACGTGGACGGCGACGGCCGGCCCGACCTCTACTTCACCCAGAACGAGGGCCCGAACGCGCTCTACCTCAACCGGACGGAGCCGGGCGGCCCGGTCCGGTTCGAGGACGTGACCGAGGCGGCCGGGGTCGGCGGCACGAGCGACTGGGACTTCGGCGTGACGATGGCCGACGTCGACGGGGACGGTCGGCTCGACCTCTACGTCTCGGCCCTCGGTGCCTACCAGGGGCAGCGCGGGCGGAACGAGCTGTTCCTCAACGAGGGGCCGGGGCCGGACGGCGTCCCGCGCTTCCGCGAGGCCGCGGCCGAGGTCGGGCTCGACTTCGAGGGGTTCGGCACGCAGGCCACGTTCTTCGACTACGACCGCGACGGCGACCTCGACGCCTACCTCCTCAACCACGCCGTCCACACCGACCGGACGTACGAGCGGCCCGAGGAGACGCGCGTCCGCGACGAGCGCTCCGGCGACCGGCTCTACCGCAACGACTCCGAGGCGGGCCAGCTGCCGCGCTTCACCGAGGTCACCGACGAGGCCGGCATCACGAGCGGCATCTCGGGCTACGGCCTGTCGGTCGTGGCGAGCGACCTCGACGGCGACGGCTGGCCGGACCTCTACGTCGGCAACGACTTCCACGAGAACGACTTCGTCTACCTCAACAACGGCGACGGCACGTTCCGCGAGGTCTCGCAGACGGCGCTCGCCCACTCGTCGCGCTTCTCGATGGGCGCCGACGCCGCCGACGTCGACAACGACGGCGACGCCGACCTCGTGGTCCTCGACATGATGCCGCGCGACGAGGCGATCCGCCAGACGGCGGCCGGCGACGACTCGTACGACATCGACGCGTTCAAGCGGCAGATCGGCTACGGGCCCCAGGTCGCTCGGAACTCGCTCCAGATCAACCGCGGGCCCGGCCCCGACGGCACGCCGCGCTTCTCGGACGTCGCCACGCTCTCCGGGATCGAGGCGACCGACTGGAGCTGGGCCGCGCTCCTCGCCGACCTCGACCTCGACGGCCACCGCGACCTGTTCGTGACGAACGGCATCTGGCGCCGCCCCAACGACCTCGACTACATCAACTACATCTCCGACGCCCAGATCCAGCAGAACCTGGAGCAGGGGATGACGGAGGAGAACCTCGCCCTCCTCGAGCAGATGCCGCAGGTGGCAATCCCGAACGAGGCGTTCCGCGGCGTCGGCGGGTTCCGGTTCGAGGAGGCGCCCGAGTGGGGGCTCGGCGAGGAGGGGTTCTCGAACGGCGCCGCGACCGTGGACCTCGACGGCGACGGCGACCTCGACCTCGTCGTCAACAACGTCAACGCGCCGGCGTCGATCTACCTCAACCGGGCCGCGGACCGGGGCGCGACGGCGCTCCAGATCTCGCTCGAGGGCGCGGCGCCCAACACGTTCGGGACCGGGGCCCACGTGACGGTGTGGACGGACAGCCTCCGCCAGACCGCCGAGGCCCAGCCGACGCGCGGCTTCCTGTCGTCGGTCGACCCGCGCGTGGTGGTCGGCCGCGGCGGCGCCGCGGAGGCCGAGCGCGTGCAGGTCGTCTGGCCCGACGGATCGGTCCAGACGCTGACCGACGTGCCGGCCGGCCCGCTCTCGCTCCGCCAGTCCGACGCCGGCCCGCCGAGCGAGGCACCGACGAC